>NZ_JBSXNR010000064.1:0-65246 GCF_056857735.1 Flagellimonas sp. L-11 | reverse complement strand
ACGCATTGGCCCACAATATGCGCAAAAAAGCGGCATAGGGCCACTTGGAAAATTTATCCCTTCACCAAAATAGGAAAATTAAGAGGTCAAAGACACCAAATTAAAAAACCGCCCCATTCTGTGAAATGAGACGGCTTCTTTATTTATTCTCGAGAGTCTTGTTATTTCACGTTCACCAGTTCCACATCAAAAATAAGTGTTGCGTTCGGGGGAATAACCCCTCCTGCGCCTGTGCTTCCGTAAGCCAAATGGGATGGAATTACAAAACGGGCCTTGTCACCTACCTGCAGTAGGCTAATTCCTTCGTCCCATCCCGGTATTACCTGTCCAATACCCAAAACAAAATCAATGGGTTGGTTTCTTTTATAGGAAGAGTCAAAAATTTGTCCGTTGGTCAATGCACCTTCATAATGAACGGAAACTGTTTTACCTTTTTCAGCTTTGGCACCACTTCCCTTCTGAATCATTTTATGACGCAGCCCGCTATCTGTCTTGTCAAACCCAGCAGCCAATTTTTCCATTTCTGCCTCTGCGGCAGCTTTTTGTTCGGCAATTCGCTTTTCCCTGGCTCCTTCAAAAGCCCTAAAGGCTTCTACGGCATTCCAGTTTTTGGCATCATCTCCAACCCTCACAATTTCTATAGTTTCTATAGCATCGCCTTGGGCAATGGAATCCACAATATCCTGACCTTCTTGTACACGACCAAATATAGTATGTTTGTTATCTAGCCAAGGAGTAGCTGCATGTGTAATAAAAAACTGGCTTCCATTGGTGCCGGGCCCGGCATTGGCCATGGACAACACTCCGGGACCATCGTGTGCCAGATCGGGGTGGAACTCATCATCAAACTTATAACCTGGGTCTCCGGTTCCGGTTCCGGTTGGGCACCCGCCTTGGATCATAAAATCGGCGATTACCCTATGGAATTTTAGGCCATCATAATATGGTTTACCCTGTGGTTTTACACTGTTTTCCATATTTCCTTCAGCCAAAGCAACAAAGTTGCCAACCGTTCCCGGTGTTTTATCGTGGGTAAGTTTTACCAATATCTCCCCTTTGGTGGTATTAAATTTTGCGTAGATTCCGTTTTGCATTGTATGTTGATTAATATGTTATTAAAAACTAAATTCTCGGATTTTTACAAGGATGCAAAGGTAGGTGTTTATGGTTAAAGGCAAAAGCAGGGACTATGGTGTAAAGGGTTTACTGTCAACTATAAATTCCCACCTATCCAATTACATGGGTAAAACCTGCAATGTTGTATCAATATTTTTGTAGAATGATTCGAATATGTACCGCCCTTTTAAGTAATTGGGCAGGGAACCACGCCTTAAGATGGAAGATAACATTTTTTATACCCGGTTTCTGCTTGTAAACAGCAAAAGATAATTTTATGATAATTTCGACCAAGGATTATATAAATATTTGCTAGAATTCATTTTCTCAATCAAATATTGTTTAACTTTGAATCAAAAGATATGAACAAAAATAATTTAAAATTGGAAACCGCAATATTTGCTGGAGGGTGTTTTTGGTGCACGGAAGCTGTTTTTCAGCGACTTAATGGAGTAGAGGAGGTGGTTTCCGGTTATACGGGTGGCACCATTAAAAACCCTGCGTACAGAGAGATTGCTACAGGAAGAACAGGACATGCCGAGGGAGTAAAATTAACATTTGATGCTTCACGAATATCATATAAAGAGTTATTGGAAATTTTTTTTGCCACTCACGACCCCACAACGTTAAACCGTCAAGGAAATGATGTGGGCACGCAATATCGCAGTGAAATTTTCTATACTACCGAGGAACAAAAGGAATTGGCAGAGGACTTTATCAAACTTTTGGAAAAAGAAGAAGTGTTCGATTCCCCAATTGTAACAGCAATATCTGCTGAAAAACCCTTTTATTTGGCAGAAGAAGACCATCATAATTATTACAACCAACATAGGAAACAACCGTATTGTCAAATTATAATTGATCCCAAGATCAAAAAACTGAACAACTATTTTTCAAAAAAACTTAAGCATGGCACCCTATAGAAACCTCGAAGAGTATAATATTGAAATTACCAATGAGGTAAAAGAGCATTTCTCAAAGATAGTGGAGGATATCGGAGAGGATGTAACCCGAGAGGGGCTTTTAAAAACACCTGAACGTGCCGCAAAAGCTATGCTTTTTTTAACGCAAGGTTACAAACAGGACGCCGAAGAAATTCTGAAAGGTGCCATGTTTGCAGAGGATTATGACGATATGGTCATAATAAAGGATATTGAGCTTTATTCGCTTTGTGAGCACCACATGCTGCCATTTTTTGGCAAAGCCCATGTAGCTTACATCCCCAACGGACATATTGTAGGTTTGAGCAAAATTCCCCGTGTTGTAGATGTTTTTGCCCGTAGGTTGCAGGTGCAGGAGCGGTTGACGCACGATATTCTGGAATGCATCAACAAAACATTAAAACCCAAAGGCGTTGCCGTTGTAATAGAGGCCGCCCATATGTGTATGATGATGCGTGGTGTGCAAAAACAAAACTCTGTGACGACAACCTCTGGTTTTAGAGGACAATTTGAAAAAATTGAGACCAGAAACGAGTTTTTAAAGCTCATCAGCTCCGATTTGTCCTAAACTGCTTTTTCAATTAAGTGGGAATTGCTATTTTTCCTTTATGGCAGAAGAAAAAGATAACAAGTATCGTAATCTACTATTGGGATTATTGTTCGATGGCATTGGTATGCTATCCTTTATGATTCCAGGAATTGGAGAGTTTTCCGATGTAATCTGGGCCCCCGTTGCGGGATGGCTCATGACCAGACTTTACAAGGGCAGGGTAGGACAGGCAGCAGGTTTGGTGACTTTTGCCGAGGAGCTGGTGCCTGGTATGGACGTAATCCCTACTTTTACCTTGACTTGGATCTATACTTATCTTTTGAGCAAGAAAAAAGGCCAACCTAAAAAGGATTGACCTTAAATTTATTCTAATTTGATTTAGAATGAACTTTATTCTCGATACAATTTTCTTCGCTATACTCGAAAATTACTCGAACTGACGATTTTCAATTTATAATTTCTACCGATTTGTTATCACAACGGAACATTCAAATTGAAAGAAATGTTTCTTCCAATATTGACAATACCATCAGCTTTTAACCTGGACAAATGTGAGATGTAGTTTTTATTAAAAATGTTGTTTCCTGTAATGGAATATCCCACTTTTTGGTTGAAGATTCGTAAATCGCCTCCCACACCAACATTGAATAGATTGTATCTGGGAGTAGGAGCTTCAAAATCTGCTACTTTATTTTGGTCAAAAAAGGTTTGAAGCGTTACAAACGCATAGCATTTATAATCTTGCTTACTTTTTTTCCATTCCACTCTAAAAGTGTTTGTCCAACGGTTGGCTGGAATCAAGGGGAGATCCGATTTATCTTCCAATTCACCAAAAACAATATCGTAGCTACTTTCCAAATGGAGCCAATCAATAGGGTGGGGGTGCAGGTGGAATCCGAACTCACCACCATACAAAATGGCGTTTTGCTGTTGAAAATCATAAATTGGGTCTAATTCTCGGAATTCTCCGGTTGGCTCCAAATAAATATAGTCATTTACAATATTATAAAATGAATTAATGTAGGCCTCCAGGTGCTTGTTACCATACTCCAAAGCCAAATCCACTTGAAAGTTCTGTTCGCTTTCCAAGTCAGCATTCCCGATTTCCACTCTATTCGCTCCACTGTGCAGGCCATTTGAGGTCAATTCCGATAGGTTAGGGGCCCTAAAGCCTGTTGCCAGGTTCAAACGGCCCATTACGTTTTGGGTCAAATCCATTCGGTAACCCACAGCAGCGTTGAAACTATTGAAGTCCTTGTTCAAAGTAGGAATGTACTCTTCATCCCCTTCGATACCACTTTCTTCACCATTGATAGATCTAAGGTCGTAACGCAATCCAATTTGTAAATCACTTTTGTTGAAATGAATGTGAGAAGTGGCCAAAACACCAAAATCGTTTGTTGTAGCATTGGGCACCAACACTTCTTCCCCGAAGTTTTCATTGGTTTGATGCATTCCCTGAACCCCAAAAATGGTTGTCATTTTTCCCCATTGCGGATTAAATTGGATGTTGTAGTTGAAGGTGCTCAAACGCATGTCCAAAGCAGCTCCTTCTCCTTCTTCATGCTCTTCCTCGGCATGCTCTTCGCCTTCGTGTTCCTCACCTTCGTGCTCATCGTGATGGTGCTCCTCGAACTCTTTTCTGTCGTTTACAGTAAACCCAAAAGTGGCCTCTAAACTCGATTTTTTAAAGAAAAGGTTGTTTTTAGAACTTATAATATGTGTGGAAAGCTCTTGATAAGGCTCCAACGGATAACGATCGTTGTTCTGAACCCCAATTTCTTCAGGAATACCAAGCTCCGAAGCATTGTAATTGTATCGGAGTTCCGTCTTAAATTTAGCCGCTTGGTAGGCAAGACCGGTTTTTAAATCCGCTTCGTTAAACCTAGAATTTGTAACGCTTGTTCCGTCGCCAGTTTCATAATCGGCGTTGGTAGCGTAAGCACCGCGTACCAAAAACTTTAATTTTTCCCCGGATGTCTTAAAACCTGCATTGGCATTATACCCCATGGTATTGGTAAAATATCTCATGTTTACATCTCCTGAAGTTTCGCCAGAGGCTTCAAACTTTTCCGGATTTAAATAGAGTACACCGCCCAAGGCGTCGGAACCATACAACAAGGATGCTGGGCCTTTAATAACTTCTACACTTGCAATTCCCGCATCATTGATGCCCAAACCATGTTCACCACCAAATTGCTGGTTTTCCAGACGAACACCTTGAGTGTAAACTAGAACACGGTTAAAACTTAAACCTCGGATAACGGGTTTTCCAATTCCCACACCCGTAGAGACAGAAGAAACCCCTGGGATATTCGAAATTCCTTCGGATAGGGTTATGCCGCCTTGTTGTTTCAGTTCTTCCATGGATTTTTGTTCCACCTTCATCACGTTTTCACGCTGTAATTTGTGGAATGGTGTAGACAGTACCACTTCATCCATTTCTATGGCAGATGGTACCATTTGATAATCAAATTGGTTGTTTCCAGAGTTGATTTCTACAGAAGTTGAATAGGTTTCAAATCCTAAGTAAGATATAACGAGCTTATAGTTTCCTTCTGGAAGGTTTTTGAGGGAATAGTTCCCATTTTGGTCAGTAACCGTTCCGTTTTCCAATTGAGGTATATAAACGGAAACCTGCTCCAAGGGTTCGCCAGTTTCAGCGTCCGAAACGTTTCCCGAAAGTGTATTTTGGGAATAGGTATAAATGGATGTCAATACCAAAAGCATTGAAATATAAAATTGTTTCATTGTAATAAATAAATGGTTTAAAAATTTAAATCAATCGGTAATTACTATGAAACTGTCGGGGGCCCTCGTAAAGCCCGAAAAGAAACTTCTCTGGGCTTGTAAATAAAGTTGTAAATGGAAGTCGTGTACCAAATTTCGGGTATGTCGACCGGAATGTAGGTAAAAGAAAAATTGAAGAGTACTTTATTGACTAGGGTAAAGTCATGAAAATCACAATCCAGATTGGCATCGTGAATGTGATTAGTGCCATACGCAATACATTGCTCTTCTTGGTTGTGTTCATATAAAGCGTGTCCCAATTTTATAAAGGAGGGAGCTAAAATTGCCGCCAACATTACAAGGGAAACAAAGATGAGTATACGTTTATGGAGGTTGGTAAACATACTTCACAAAAGTAACTAAGGCACTTACTCTTTTTATGTTAAAAGAATTATAAACTATGAAAAGAAAGCACCTAACCCCATACGCTTAAGCATCTTTTTCTCAAAATCCCAAAAAAATTGATACTGACCGAATAACCAGCCAATAAAAACAAGGAGAATTTGGTAGATGGGAAAAATCAATAGGATTCGGAGTGCCCAATATATTGTAGAGTGTACATTTTCACTATCCAATCCGATCCAATGCACCAAGGGATCGGCCAATTTACCGGAAAGACTGCCTGTAATCGCAAAAACAATGAAAATGGCGATCATTTCCCATTTATAGTCCACTTTCCATTTATTTTCAACTTTTTTAAAGCACCAAATAAAGAACTTTACCAAAAAATAATACAGTATTGGTGTAGCAACAAACAGAACGGGCCACTCGTAGTTATGACCCTCAAAACCGAATGCATTTACAAATCCCTGAACAATAGCATAGGCGGTAAATAGTGTCAACATTGCACCTAAAATCGGAAATAAAAGTTGCCAATTTTTTTGGATTTCCCAGCGCTGTTTTAGTTTCTGCATCGCAAAAATTTAGAATTGCAAAAATAACACATTAAATTCTTGGGAGAAAAGGCCCTAGCCGCTGATTGTATTTTCTTTGAAAATAAATGAAGTAGTTATAGAGCTTATAGTTGACTTCGTAACCATAATCGATACTTGGGTCGTAGTTAATTTGCATTTCGTATAGGTTGGGATTCCATCTTTGGGGTTGCAGCACTCTTTGATTCCAAGTAATAACCATGATTGCATTTCTATTCTCCAAAAATGATTGGGAATAGTAGCCCTCGGGCCGGGCAATGGAGTTTAACCAAGTGTAAAAACCCGGCTCTATAATGATGATTTCGTACTCGGTTTCATCATCGGCAATCTCTACGGGTTCTTCATCCTCCGAATCAAATAGTGCCTTTTCTTCGCTTGAAACATCCAAGGTTGATTTTTGCGTGGTACAAGAAACCAGACCAAAACAAAACATCAAACAAAATAATAATGTATGTATAAGCTTCTTTTCCATTTTATTAAGATACAAAAAAAGCCACTTGAAAATTCAAATGGCTTTGTTAAATACCGTTCGCTGAATTTTTATTTTCCGAAAAGCCCGCCCAGCATTCCACCAAGACCGCCTTTGTTTTGACCTCCTCCAAGGGCCAATCCAGCTAAATCATCTATAACACTGCCATCTCCATCACTATCCAAAAAGGCTTCCACAAGGGATTGTTGTTTGGCCGCTGTTTTTCCACCACCCATTAGTCCACCCAAAAGGCCATTTAATCCTTCGGGACTGCTTACATTTTGTTGCCTGGTCTGTTTTCCCAAATAGCCCAAAATAATAGGGGCAGCAATTTTTAATATTTGTGAGACTGTACCAGCATCGATACCTGACTTGCGGCTCAAGGCATTTTCTACTTGGGGTTGTTTGGAACCAAGGATATGGCCCAAGATTCCGGCACCATCATCCATTACATTTTGGTCCACACCACCTCCGAAAAGGCCTCCCAAATCGTCCAAAATACCGCCATCGTGTTTGGAAGAGAGCGCATCCATAAGTCCTTGCGCCCCTCCCGGGGTCGATGCATTCTTCTTCATGGCACCCATTAAAAGGGGCATGGCCATGCTCAAAACATCTGCTGTTTTGCCTTCTGGTTGTCCTGTTTGACCGGCGACACCGCTGACCAATTGTTTGCCCATTGGGCTATTTATCAAATCTAGTAATCCTGACATTGTGTTAGTGTTAAGGTTAAAAAGACAATGTACAAAAAAATGGGGTTAGAAAAGAGTTTACAACCAGAACCCCATCACTTTAGCAATTTGATAACCTTTTGGGCCAATTCAATCCCGATACGTTGTTGCGCTTCAATTGTGGAACCACCGACATGGGGACTGAGAGAAATCTTGGGATTCATCAATATTTTAATCTCTGGATTGGGTTCTGACTCAAACACATCGAGTCCTGCAAAGGCCAGATGGCCGGAATCCAAAGCCTCAACCAAGGCAACTTCATCCAAAACACCACCGCGTGAGGTGTTTACAATTCCAGAGCCTGGTTTCATGAGTGCCAATTCTTTTTTTCCAATCAGGTATTTTTCTTGTGATGGTACATGCAGGCTCACAAAATCAGAATTTGCGAGCACTTCTTTTAAATCCTTGTTTTTCAAATTGAAACTAACGGATTGTCCATCAAAAAAGGTAAGATCCAAAGTGGCTTCCTTTGTATTATGGTCTGTAAATAGCACCTCCAAACCCAAAGCAAGTGCCATTTTAGCGGTAGCTTGACCAATTCTGCCAAAACCTACTATTCCCAAGGTTTTTCCGCGAAGTTCAATACCAGTTGCGTAACTCTTTTTGAGTTGCTTAAATTGACTGTCGCCCTCCAAAGGCATATTTCTGTTGGAATCGTGCAAAAAGCGGACCCCATTGAGCAAATGCGCAAAAACCAGTTCAGCTACCGATTCTGAAGATGCCTCTGGCGTGTTGAATACATGTATGCCTTTGGATTTTGCATATTTTACATCAATATTGTCCAAACCAACACCACCGCGACCAATCAATTTTAATTTTGGGCAATCATCAATGAGTTTTTTATCTACTTTGGTGGCACTGCGCACCAAAAGCGCTTCAATGTTGTTTTTGTTGATATAATTTGCCAATTGCTCTTCGGCGACCCTTGTGTTTTTTACTTCGAAACCTTCTTTTTCAAGCAAGTCGATTCCTGATTGGGCCAAGCCGTCATTCGCTAAAATATTCGCCATTAAATTTATCCTTTCTTTTCGAGTTCACTCATTATATCTACCAACACGCCTACACTTTCCAAAGGAAGTGCGTTGTACATGGAAGCACGGTAACCACCAACGGAACGGTGGCCGTTTATTCCGTTTATTCCTGCTTCTTTGCACATTTCATCAAATACATCTTTTAATTCGTCATCGGTGATGTTAAAGGTGGCGTTCATATTGGAGCGGTCTTCCTTGGCGGCAATTCCAGAAAAAACGGGGTTGAGTTCAATTTCTGAATAAATCAAGTTCGCTTTGCGTTCATTGATTTCCTCGATAGCGGCGATTCCTCCCAAATCCTTCAACCATTGCATAGTAAGCATGGAAACGTAGACCGCAAAAACAGGCGGGGTATTGAACATACTGTCCTTGGCGATGTGAATTGAGTAATCCAGCATTGATGGTATTTTTCGGGATACTTCACCTAAAATATCCTCTTTTACAACCACAAGAGTTGTTCCGGCCGGGCCCATATTTTTTTGTGCTCCTGCATAGATCAGGTCAAACTGAGAAAAATCGAGTTGTCTGGAAAAGATATCGGAACTCATATCACATACTAAGGGCACATCGGTTTTTGGAAATTTCTTAAACTGCGTTCCGTAAATGGTATTGTTGGAAGTTAGGTGCAGATAATCCAAATCGGAGGGAATACCGAACCCCTTCGGAATATGGTTGAAATTATCCTTTTGGGAAGACGCTACTTCCACAATATCACCGAACAAGCGAGCTTCCTTAATGGCTTTTTGGCTCCATGTTCCCGTGTTTACATATCCTGCCTTTTTCTCCAAAAGGTTATAGGCGGTCATTAGAAATTGCATGCTTGCCCCCCCCTGTAGGAACAAAGCTTGGTACCCTTTGCCTTCGAGTCCCAAAAGTTCCAGAGCAAGGGCTCTAGCTTTTTCCATAATGTCCACAAACGCTTTGCTGCGGTGGGAGATTTCTATAAGTGAAAGACCAATGCCATCCAGTTCCAGGACGGCTTCGGATGCCTTTTGCATTACCTCTGAGGGCAAAATACAAGGGCCTGCGCTAAAATTGTGCTTTTTCATTACCTAGGGGTTTAAGGGGTAAAGGTCTTAAAAATTGTTGGATCTATAAACGGTTCAACAGGTTGGGATTTTCTTAAAGTTGAAGTAAGAATTCCATAGTGTCGACTCCATCCGCGTAGTCGTTAAGACTTGGCTTTTGCGTTTCTCCAAATTTCACCTCGTTTCCTGTTGATTTACTTGAAACCACACATTGGATTTGTTCTTCAAGTGCTTCCAATTCTTTTCTCAAACTTGTTTCATCATCATAATATGAGTAAAACACTACAGAAATAGGGGAGGAGAGGCCTTTGTCTTCCTTTAAGACCAAGAATCCATTATCCAAAATCTTGAATTGACTCATTAAATAAACCGCCTTGTTGTAATCGTAGTTATTGGCATATTTATGTTGGTGAATAATCTCATTGTAATCATAGAGCGCTTTGAACAATGCATCAAAATCATACTCTTTTGGCACATAGATTTTGGACACGTTGCGACAACCCAAGCCATAATACCTGAAAATATCCTCGCCAAGTGATTTTAGTTCTTCTTCGGTTTCATTTCCAGTAAGGACAGCGACCGAATTTCTGTTTTTTCTTATGATGTTGGGCTTATTTCCAAAATAATATTCAAAATAACGGCCCGTATTGTTGCTTCCCGTGGCGATAACGGCATCGAAGTTTTCGAGTTTTCCCTCAACGAACCCGATCCTATCTGCGAGTGAGGGTTCCTGTTGAATCAAATATTTTGACAGGTATGGTAGCAGCACTTTATCGTTGGACGACAGTTTGGCCAACACCTTGTTTCCAGAGAGCAATACGCATAAAAAATCATGAAAACCTACTAGCGGGATGTTGCCCGCCATTACAATGCCCACTGTTTTAGGCTCACTTGTTTTGTTAAAGGTATAATGGGAAAACCAGTCTTTGAGATTTTCTTCAGTAAGTAAATCGCCCCATTGCTTTAGGGAAAACAATATGTTGTCCTCGGTAAACCACCCGTTATGGTGTCCAACCTTGGATATGATTTCCTTGAATTCAGCATCAACTTGCGTGCTTTTGGAATAACATTTATCACAAAAATCCGTTAGGTATTTTCCAAGTTTAACAAAAGCTTCTATGGTTTTAATATACGGAGCCATTAAATTTGTACACTAATTTAGTAGGGTTTATTTTTGTCAAAAGTAAGCATGCTGATAAGAATCAACCCAAAAGGAAAAGAAAATTATGGCAATTATTATAACAGATGAGTGCATAAATTGTGGTGCTTGCGAGCCAGAATGCCCAAACACAGCAATTTATGAAGGTGCGGATGAATGGAGATATAGTGATGGAACTTCGCTGACCGGCGATGTAGTTTTGCCCAATGGCAAAGAGGTCAATGCCGATGAAGTTCAAGAACCTGTTAGCGATGAGCTTTATTATATAGTTCCGGATAAATGCACGGAATGTCAAGGATTTCATGAAGAACCCCAATGTGCAGCGGTATGCCCTGTGGATTGTTGTGTTCCCGATGAAGACCACGTAGAAAGTGAAGAAGAACTATTGGGCAAGCAAAAGTTTATGCACCCCAATGGCTAAGCAATAAAAAACATTTAATTTAGCCCCGAACCAAGGTTCGGGGTTTTTTTATGCAAGAAAAAGAGAAAGTATACAACGGTATTTGGAAACAAGCGGGATGCATATTGTCCTTGATCGCCATTTTTGGCATCATAGCCTTGGTAGTGATGGGTTTCTATTTACTCATTCAAGGTTATTAGGTTCCAGTACCAAAACTTCAACTTATATTTGCAGCCTCAAAACACAAGAATTTAGATGAAAGCAGGCATTGTAGGATTACCAAACGTAGGAAAATCAACACTTTTCAACTGTTTGTCCAACGCAAAGGCACAAAGTGCCAATTTCCCTTTTTGTACCATAGAACCCAATATTGGTGTGGTTAACGTGCCCGACCAACGCTTGGAGAAATTGGAGGAATTGGTAAATCCCGAGCGTGTGATTCCCGCAACGGTAGAAATTGTGGACATTGCCGGTTTGGTAAAAGGTGCCAGCAAAGGAGAGGGACTTGGAAACCAGTTTTTGGGAAATATCCGCGAAACCGATGCCATTCTGCACGTACTTCGCTGTTTTGATAACGATAATGTAGTGCACGTTGATGGTTCCGTAGACCCGATTCGGGACAAGGAGACCATTGATATGGAATTGCAGTTAAAAGATTTGGAAAGCGTTGAGAAAAAGCTCGACAAAGTAAAGCGTGCCGCCAAAACAGGCAATAAAGAAGCCCAAAAGGAAGAAGCCGTACTTTCTGCGTTAAAAGAAGGTTTGGAAGCTGGAAAATCGGTCAGAGCCATTGAAATTGGCGAAGATGGCCGAGAAGAATTTGTAAAACCATTGCAGTTGATTACGGACAAACCCGTAATGTATGTTTGTAATGTAGATGAAGGCTCTGCCGTTGATGGCAATGCCTATGTTGAAAAAGTAAAAAAAGTAGTGGCTGACGAAAATGCAGAGGTTATTTTTTTAGCTGTGGGCACTGAGGCCGATATTACCGAATTGGAGACCTATGAAGAGCGCCAAATGTTTTTGGAAGACCTTGGACTCTCCGAGCCCGGTTCTGCCAAATTAATTCGTGGTGCTTATAAATTACTTGATCTGGAAACCTATTTTACTGCTGGGGAGAAAGAGGTCCGCGCATGGACCATTCCCGTAGGGGCAACCGCTCCACAGGCAGCAGGTGTTATCCATACCGATTTTGAAAAGGGCTTTATCCGCGCCGAGGTTATCGCTTACGACGATTACGTAAAATATGGGAGCGAAGCTAAAGTGAAAGAAGCAGGTCGTATGCGCGTGGAAGGCAAAGAATACATTGTTAAGGACGGTGATGTGATGCACTTTAGATTTAACGTTTAAACACTGGGCATTGTAATTCACCAATTATGTGATTTTCCAATTTATGGGCATGGAATAGCTTTGCTATATGTCCAATAAAGGTTTAGGAATTTTATATGGTATTTTGGGAGTGGTGCTATTCTCTTCCAAAGCCGTAATGGTAAAATTGGCCTACCGTTACAATGTGGATACACTTGATTTACTGTTGTTTCGGATGCTATTTTCCTTGCCGTTTTATATTATTATTCTCTTTTTGATTCGGAAAAAATCCGCAAAACCTCAAATTGAAACCAAAGATTATGCGTGGCTCTTTCTTTTTGGTTTCGTTGGCTACTATTTGGCCAGTTATTTCGATTTTTTGGGGTTGAATTACATCAAAGCAGGATTGGAGCGTATTATTTTATTTGTGTACCCGACCATTGTAGTATTCCTGAGTTGGCTTATTTTTAAACAAAAAATTACCCGAGTTCAATTTATTGCCATTGCCATTACTTATATTGGAGTGTTGATAACCTTTTGGGATGAGTTGGACGTTTCGGGCAACGAAGTTTTATGGGGAGGATTTTTGGTATTGTTAAGCGCCATCACCTACGCCTCCTATTTAGTGGGCAGTGGTTGGTTGATACCAAAATTTGGAGTACTCCGATTCACTTGCTACGCCATGATCGTATCCACCATCTGCATTGTCGTCCATTATTTGGTATCTGGCAACGGAAACTTTATGGATTATCCTTGGCCCGTTTACGTGTATGGTCTAACCATGGCCATTTTTGCCACATTGATTCCATCCTTTTTGGTTTCAGCCGCCATCGAGAGGTTAGGTGCATCCAATTTTTCAATATTGGGAAGCCTGGGCCCCATTTCCACAATTTTACTTGCCTTTGTGTTTTTGAACGAAAAACTCACGTATTGGCAGCTCGTTGGAATGATGGTTGTTATTTTTGGAGTGACCTATCTATCAATCCAAGGAAAAAGGCGGGCTAAAGGCTGATATATATTAACAATTATTGTTTCCTATTGTTGATTACTTTCTACCTTACACCCTTTTATTTTTGCTCCTAAATTTTATATTGCAATGATTAACCCTTAACTAATGGCAGATACCCAATATACTGAGGATAATATCCGTTCGCTGGACTGGAAGGAGCATATTCGTATGCGTCCGGGGATGTATATCGGAAAATTGGGCGACGGTTCCTCCGCAGATGATGGTATTTATATTCTTCTAAAAGAAGTGCTCGATAACTCCATTGATGAATTTGTGATGGGGGCGGGAAAGACCATCGAAATCAACATTAAGGACAATACCGTTCACGTTCGCGACTACGGTCGTGGCATTCCACTTGGGAAAGTGGTGGACGTGGTTTCCAAAATGAACACAGGTGGTAAGTACGATACCCGGGCGTTTAAAAAATCCGTAGGATTGAACGGGGTAGGTACCAAAGCTGTGAATGCACTTTCCTCTTATTTTAGGGTAGAATCCAACCGAGACGGCCAATCCAAATCCGCTGAGTTTGAAACAGGGAATTTGGTCAACGAAGAACTTTTGGGAGAATCATCCCGTAGAAAGGGGACAAAAGTAAGTTTCATCCCCGATGAATCCATTTTTAAAAAATACAAGTACAGGAACGAGTATGTAGAGCGCATGCTCAAAAACTACGTCTATCTAAATCCAGGCTTGACCATTGTTTTCAATGGTGAAAAATTCCATTCGGAAAATGGTTTAAAGGATTTGTTGGAAGACAATAACAATGATGAGGATTTCCTCTATCCCATCATTCACCTAAAAGGTGATGATATTGAGGTTGCCATGACCCATAGCAAAACCCAATACAGTGAGGAGTACCATTCCTTTGTGAACGGCCAGCATACCACACAAGGTGGAACACATCAATCCGCATTTAGGGAAGCCATCGTAAAAACCATTCGTGATTTCTACGGTAAAAACTACGACGCTTCCGATGTTCGTAAATCCATCATATCCGCAGTTTCCATTAAAGTGATGGAGCCTGTATTCGAGAGCCAGACCAAAACCAAGCTGGGCTCGACCGATATGGGAGGCGATTTGCCTACCGTCCGTACCTACATCAATGATTTTATAGGCACGCATTTGGACAATTACCTCCATAAGAACCAAGCAACTGCCGACGCTCTTCAAAAGAAAATTGTTCAGGCTGAGAAAGAACGTAAAGAACTCTCGGGCATTCGAAAATTGGCCAGGGACCGCGCCAAGAAAGCCAGTCTTCATAATAAAAAGCTAAGAGATTGCCGCATCCATCTGCAGGACATGAAAAAAGACCGCCGTTTGGAGACCACCCTGTTTATTACAGAGGGGGATTCCGCATCGGGTTCCATTACCAAATCCAGGGATGTGAATACGCAGGCGGTATTCAGTTTGCGAGGCAAACCATTGAATTCCTACGGAATGTCCAAAAAAATCGTTTACGAGAACGAAGAATTCAATTTATTGCAAGCGGCACTCAATATCGAGGATTCCATGGAAGACCTCAGATATAACAATATTGTAATTGCAACGGATGCCGATGTGGACGGAATGCACATTCGATTATTGTTGATTACCTTCTTTTTACAATTTTTTCCTGAATTGATCAAAGAAAACCACTTATATATTCTGCAAACCCCATTATTTAGGGTACGTAACAAAAAAGAAACCATTTATTGTTACAGTGATGAAGAGCGAAGAAATGCCATTGAAAAACTCAGCGGAAAACCAGAAATCACCCGATTTAAGGGATTGGGAGAAATTTCTCCGGATGAGTTCAAAAATTTTATCGGTGATGATATTCGCTTGGAACCCGTAATGCTGGACAAAGCTATGAGCATTGATGCACTGCTGAAGTTTTACATGGGAAAAAATACTCCCGACAGGCAAGAATTCATCATCAACAACCTTAAAGTGGAACTTGATTTAGTGGAAGAAAACCAACTACAACCCAAATAAATGCCGACTTTCTAAATGGAAGAAAATGAAGAACTGAACGATGAGAGTTTAGAAAACCATGACGAGTCCCAAGACAGCCTGATCAAGGTAACGGGGATGTACAAGGATTGGTTTTTGGATTATGCCTCGTATGTAATATTGGAGCGTGCCGTACCTGCTATTGAGGATGGGTTTAAGCCCGTGCAGCGCAGGATCATGCATGCGCTAAAGGAACTGGACGATGGCCGATACAACAAAGTGGCCAACGTAGTCGGGCACACCATGCAATACCACCCACATGGTGATGCGAGTATCGCCGATGCCATGGTGCAAATTGGCCAAAAGGATTTACTTATCGACACCCAAGGGAACTGGGGGAACATTTTAACAGGAGACGGAGCAGCGGCACCGCGTTATATCGAGGCCAGATTGTCCAAATTTGCTTTGGAAGTGGTTTATAGTCCAAAAATTACGGAGTGGCAACTTTCTTATGATGGCAGAAAAAAAGAACCTGTAAATCTGCCCGTTAAATTTCCACTTCTTTTGGCTCAAGGAGCCGAGGGCATTGCGGTAGGCCTTTCCACAAAAATACTCCCGCACAACTTTAACGAGTTGATAGATGCATCCATAAAACACCTAAAAGGAAAAAGGTTTACCATTTATCCTGATTTTCCAACGGCAGGGGTCATTGATGTGACCAATTATAATGATGGGATGCGAGGAGGAAAAATCAGGGTGAGGGCAAAAATATCGACCTTGGACAAGAATACCTTGGTCATCAATGAGATACCCTACGGTACCAACACTTCCTCTTTAATTGACTCTATCTTAAAGGCCAATGATAAAGGGAAAATCAAAATAAAAAAGATAGAGGACAACACGGCCGCCGAAGTAGAGATTTTGGTGCATTTGCCCAACGGCATCTCTCCTGATAAAACCATTGATGCCCTCTATGCGTTCACGGCATGCGAATCGTCCATATCCCCGCTTGGCTGTGTGATTGAAGACAACAAGCCCTTATTTATCGGTATTAAGGAGATGCTTGAAAGATCCACTGACAATACTGTGGAACTACTTAAAGCAGAACTTGAAATACAGTTGGACGAGTTGGAGGAGCAATGGCACTTTTCTTCCTTGGAACGAATTTTTATCGAAAACAGGATTTATCGCGAAATAGAAGAAGAGGAAACTTGGGAAGGTGTAATCGAAGCCATAGACAAAGGCTTGAAGCCACACATTTCACATTTAAAAAGAGAGGTGAACCGGGATGATATTGTTCGTTTGACTGAAATACGAATCAAACGAATTTCAAAGTTTGATTTGGACAAGGCACAACAACTTATTGAAAGTTTGGAAGATAGGATTGCCCAGACCAAGCATCACTTGGAGCATTTGGTCGAGTTCGCCATCGACTATTTTAAGGAATTAAAGAAAAAATATGGTGCTGGACGGGAACGTAAATCAGAAATAAAGATTTTTGATGATATTGAAGCCACCAAAGTGGTCATCAGAAACACCAAACTCTATGTAAACCGCAAAGAAGGCTTTATCGGCACCTCTTTAAAGCGGGATGAATACGTTACCGATTGTAGTGATATCGACGACATTATTGTGTTTACTGAGAAAGGGGAGATGATGGTGACCAAAGTGGACTCCAAGGTGTTTGTTGGAAAAAACATTATCCATGTGGCCGTTTTCAAAAAGAAGGACAAGCGCACCACTTACAATATGATCTACAAGCTCATGAAAGGTGGGCCAAGCTACATCAAAAGGTTTAATGTCACCAGTATGACAAGGGACAAAATTTATCAACTGGCTGGGGATAAGCCATCCGCAGAAGTACTTTATTTTTCAGCAAACCCAAATGGTGAAGCTGAGGTGGTCACGGTAATGTTACGCCAATCAGGCAGTATCAAAAAATTAAAATGGGATTTGGATTTTTCCGATGTTCTAATCAAGGGAAGGGGCTCCAAAGGAAATTTAGTCACCAAATATGCCGTAAAACGCATCGAACTAAAAGAAAAAGGCGTGTCTACACTTAAACCAAGAAAAATTTGGTTCGATGATGTGGTAAGTCGCCTTAATGTGGATGGACGAGGGGAGTTGCTCGGTGAGTTCCGGGGCGACGACCTATTGTTGGTGATAGACCAGAAGGGGATTGTAAAAACCATTCCGCCAGATTTACTGACAAGATTTAATGACGATATGATCGTGTTGGAAAAGTGGAATCCCGACAAACCTATTTCGGTAGTGCACTACGTAGGTGATAAGGAACGTTTTTACTTGAAAAGGTTTTTGGTGGAAAGCCCCAACAAAGAAGAGGTGGTGATCTCCGAAGATTCAAAATCGTATTTGGAGCTGGTATCTACCGACTGGAGACCCATGTTGGAAATTGAATTTGTTAAGCCCAGAGGCAAAGACCCTAAACCAAACCAAGAAATAAACGTGGAAGAATTTATTGCCGTAAAAGGCATAAAAGCACTTGGAAATCAGCTTACTCCAGAAAAAGTGAAAAATATAAATGTTTTGGATTCCTTACCTTACGAGGAACCCGAGGAACAAAAAACCGAAGACATTGAAGTAGTGGATGAAGAGCAAATAGACAACAATGATAATGATATTGGCACTAAGAATGACAGTTCTGACCAAACCACTTTGTTTTGATGTGATTTATGGCTAATTTTCACGCGAGTTACACACTTTACAAGCAGACCGATTAATACATCTATATGGATTTTACAAACCCACTGGTATATGGTGTACCAGTATTTATTGCCTTTATTTTATTAGAATTAACTTACAGTAAAACCCATGATCACGAACACCACGATCTTTATAACTGGAAAGATTTAGCGGCCAGTGGTTTTATGGGGATTGGCTCTGCTATCCTTGGGCCTTTGTTCAAGGTTGCCTTTGCCATACTCCTTTTTGAAGGGACCTATGAGTTGTTCAATCCAGTTGTTGGAGGAGTAAGAACCAACATTATGGGGTATGAATCCTTTGGATATGCATGGTACGTTTGGATTCTTTGTCAATTGGGCGACGATTTCACCTATTATTGGTTCCATAGGGCCAATCACGAGGTCCGTATTTTATGGGCTGCACATATAGTGCATCATTCTTCCGATAATTTTAATTTAGGTACGGCGATAAGAAACGGATGGTTCACTATTTTATACAAACCCTTCTTTTACTTATGGTTGCCTGCAATTGGTTTTCCACCGGAAATGGTACTGGTATGTTTAGGGATTGAAGCATTATGGCAATTTCAATTGCACACGGTTTACGTTCCCAAACTCGGATTTTTGGAAAAAATATTCAACACACACACCATGCACCAAGTACACCACGCACAAAATGTAGAGTACCTAGATAAAAACCACGGCGGTTTCTTGAATATTTTCGATAAAATATTTGGCACATGGAAGGAGCTTGATGATGATGTCGATGTTAAGTACGGCGTAATCCATGCTCCAGAATCATACAATCCCGTAGTTATCCTTACCCACGAATTCAAGGATATTTGGAACGATGTCAAAAAATCGAAAAAACTCTCCCATAAATTAATGTACATTTTTGGCCCTCCAGGATGGAGCCACGATGGTAGCACTTTAACAGTGAAGCAACAACAGCGATTGTTCAAAAAACAAAAGGAAGCCAGCCCAGAACTTGCTTACCAAAGACCCAACTGATTTTTATAAATCCAAATTATTGAATTTGCGACTCCCTAAATCAATCTATTTTATGGGCTGTCCCTTTAAACTTGCGATTATCGCCAACTACGCTGTACTCAAAAGTGTATGAAGACTCAGTAGTGGTCAATATTTTGATGTGAATCGGTTTTTCTTCTGCCTTGTTCTTGGGGTTCAAGTTTTTTAGCACATATTCACAATCGTTTATCCAGCGAACCGATGAAGAATCCGTTTCCCCTTCAAATTCATCCACTTCCAAATCTGTGGTTCTGTTGAATGTGGTTTTCTTCTCTTCACCATTTATGATTGCGGTGAACGAAAATTTACCAGTTTTAAAATCGTTACAATTACGTTGTGGCGGCTGCCCACAGGCCAAAAACAATAGTATCATTGACCCAAAAAGAAGATGTTTTGTCATACCTACAAAGTAACGGAAAGTAGTTGAAAGGGTCAATCCTTTTTTGTGTTGTAAACCTCAAAAGTACCATCGGAATAAAACATAACTATCTTATACGGGTTTTTGGACTGTAGCTCGTGCTTCTTTTCTTTAGAAAAGGGAATGACAAAATCATCTACATACGGTTCTTCTATCTTTTTAGTGATTTTAGTGTCATTGATTTCAGCCTGATCGGCGCTTTCCTTTGGAAATCGTCCCTCACCCTTTAACAGCCAATACAAATCCACTTCGGGGTAGGTGTTGACCAATTTCATCACAAAATCCAAGCTAGGCTTATTTCGTCCGTTCAACAAGTGGGAGATGCTCGAACGCTGCACACCAATCTCGTCGGCAAAGGCAGAAACAGATAACTCCAAATGCTCGATAACAGTTTCTATACGGGTTACAATCTCTTTGTTCACAATTGTAAATTTTTTAATATCTAAGATAGCACAATTCAAATTAAGATAGAGAATACACCATGAATTAAATTATTTTTTTTAAATTAAGAGTTCAAATAACTAATTATAAATTACTGATATAATGTTATTTATGTAAAGATGTAAAATTATTGTTTACATTTATCACAAAAGGAAGGGGGGACACATCAATTTGAGTTACAAATGTGTCACGATGTGATTAAAATTGATTACAATTGTAAAATTTAGGTTGGTTACTTTTGTAAACTTTAATTCCGAAACTTCATGCTTGATTATTCATTATATAAAGAGAAGTCCATTCAAGGTAGATACATTAACACAGCATCCATTCAGCCTTGTTTCTCCAAACTATCATCACCTTTAATCCATATCGGGGATTCCGTCAATGGCATTAAAATAAATGCTCTTAAAATGGGGACGGGAAAAAAGAAGGTGCTTATTTGGTCCCAAATGCATGGCAACGAATCAACCACGACCAAGGCGGTATGGGACATGGTCAATTTTATGCAATCGGAGGAAGCATTGGCCAGGTCAATTTTAAAGGAATGTACCTTAATGGTTATACCCATGCTAAACCCGGATGGGGCCAATGAGTATACCCGCGAGAATATAAATAAAGTTGATTTGAACCGCGATGCTAAAAATTTGACACAGCCCGAAAGCATAGCTTTCCGGAAACTGTTTGAATCGTTTCAGCCGGATTTTTGTTTTAACCTACATGATCAGCGCACCCTGTTTAGTGCCGGTAAAACGGACAAACCGGCGACGGTCTCTTTTTTATCCCCGGCAAGCAACCCAGAACGCCACATTACCCCCGCAAGGGAAGTGGCCATGAAACTGATTATTGGTATGGACGCCATGTTGCAAAAACATATTCCGGGGCAGGTGGGCAGGTACGATGACGGATTCAACGATAATTGCATTGGAGATACACTGCAAATGTTGGGGGTGCCGACCATTTTGTTTGAGTCCGGCCATTATCCCAAAGACTATGAGCGGGAGAAAACCCGAGAGTTAATTTTTTTATCGATTGTAGAAGCGTTGAAAATTATTGCCACAGATAAAATCGACGACTATAAAACAGGTGATTATTTTTCAATTCCAGGTAACCATAAGTTATTTTTTGATGTGCTGGTAAAGCATCCAGAGGCGGTAAATCCTGAATTTGATGCAGGACATTCGGTAGGAATTCGATATAAGGAAGTGTTGAAAAACGACAAAATCGTTTTTAAGCCGGAAATAGCGGAAATTGGCCCTCTTGAAGGTTTTTACGGACATCAAACCATAGAATGTGTTGATACCAAGGATTTTGGATTTGCAGCTTCCCAAAACGAAATTCTTGATTTACTCCTGAAAATCAATAAATAAAAATCATTTCTCAAAGGTTCTTGCATATTATTTAAAAAAGAACCATTTTTATTACGTAAATTTCCTTTTTTAACTATTTTTGCTGCAAAATTCAATGTAATGACCAAAGTAAAACTTGACGAGATAGATCACCAGATACTGGATATGTTAATCGATAATACTCGTACACCTTTTACGGACATCGCAAAAAAATTGTTGATTTCCGCAGGTACGGTTCATGTCCGTGTCAAAAAAATGGAGGAATCCGGGATTATTAAAGGTTCTTCCCTTACGCTGGACTATGTCAAATTGGGTTATTCCTTTATCGCCTATGTTGGTATATTCTTGGAAAAAACACACCAGACAAAATTTGTGCTGGAAAGGTTGAGCCAAATACCATACGTTACCGTGGCCCATATAACAACAGGCAAATTCAATATTTTTTGTAAAATAAGGGCCAGAGATACTACACATGCCAAAAATATTATTTTTAAGATAGATGATATCGAAGGTATCAGCAGAACTGAGACCATGATTTCTTTGGAAGAGAGCATTAACGATAAAAGACGTTTAATGCACACTATTTTCAACGAGTTATAATTCCATTATACATATTATGGTGCTTTCGGACCTGCCCTCTTCGGAATACAATCCATTTTACCAGACCTATATTATGGCACTGGGAAATGTAGATTTAATGAAAGAACTAAGAAAGGGAAAGGACGATTTTTTGACCTTACTGCAACAAACCCCAGAAGAAAAACTTAATTATGCTTATGCAGGGGACAAATGGTCCTTAGCGGAAGTATTAGTGCATGTTATAGACACGGAGCGAATATTCCAATACCGTGCACTTTGTATTGCAAGAAACGATAAAACCCCACTACCAGGGTTTGACCAAGATACTTATGTACCGTATTCCAACGCCGATAAAAGATCCCCAAAAAACTTGATGGAGGAATATAAAGCGGTTAGGGATTCCACAATTTTTCTTTTTAATTCCTTTGACGAAAAAACGATCAAAAGGGTTGGAGTGGCCAGTGGGTCCAAAATGAGTGTGCGGGCACTGGGCTTTATCATAAGCGGACATCAAGCACACCATATTCGGATTATAAAGGAACGCTATTTGGCCTAAATCAATATTGGTCTTCGCTTTCCAAATCATCTGAAGTAGGTTCCAAGCCTTCAAACGAGTCGTCTTCAAAATCAGAAACCACCAATTCTTTGTCAAGTTCCTTTTCAATGGTCTCTTCAAAATTTGAAATGAAGTTGGAAAGGCTCTTGCTGATTTTTACCAAGTAGATGATATCTGCCGTTTTTACTTCCACGGCCTCTATGACCTCCCCATTTGGTTTTTTAATGGTAATAACATCGTCATCACCATAACCATCAGGATAAGAATCAATCAATATGGCTACTACCTTGTTGTCCAGCTTTTTGTAGTCTATCAAAATCCGTTTCATAAGGGTTGGTTTTTAAATGTATTCCTAAACTAGGGATTTTTGAATTTGGTGGACCCAAAGAGTTGTAAACGAAAAAAATAAGTATGCGAAGTGTTTATTCCTTGTAGTAAGCAAAAGCTTTTTGGAATAATTCTTCGGGAACTTTAATATCCGTAACGGCTTTACCGATGGAATGTAGCAATACAAAATTTACGTTCCCATGAGAATTCTTTTTATCGTATTTAAGTAATTGAAGAATGGCATCAATATCGTCATCGGTAAAGTCCACTTTCTCAAAATGGGTCAAAAATATTTTTTTGATTTCATCCAACGATAATTTGGAAAGTCCCTGGAGCTCGTGCGACAAATACCCCTCCAAAATCATTCCTGCCGCAATGGCTTCACCGTGCAACAAGGTTTTCTTGTCATGATTGTCCAAACAATACGATTCAATGGCGTGCCCCAAGGTGTGTCCAAAATTTAAGATTTTACGCAACCCTTTTTCGGTAGGGTCTTGAAGAACAACCTCATTTTTAAGGGCAATGGATTTTTGAATGCATGCAGCATCTGTAAAATTACTTTTTTCAGCTAAACTGTTCCAGTACGCTTTATCCATTATAAGCCCGTGTTTCAGCATCTCTGCATATCCACTTTTTACCTGACGTGGGTCTAGGGTCTTTAAAAATTCTGGAAAAATCAGCACCATTTGGGGTTGGTTGATCACACCTATCTGGTTTTTTAAGGATCCCAAATCAACACCTGTTTTGCCACCGATGGACGCATCTACCATAGAAAGTAGAGTAGTGGGGATATTTATAAAATCAATCCCCCGCTTAAAAGTAGAAGCCACAAAGCCTCCCATATCGGTAAGCACCCCGCCACCAAGATTGATCAGTAGGCTTTTTCGGTCACCATCCAAATTGGAAAGATCTTCCCAAAGTTGCAAACAGGTATGAATATGTTTGTTTTCTTCCCCTGATCGGATTTCCAAGATAAAATCAACAGAGCCGTCAAACATTTTTTTAAAAAAAGGCAAGCAATGCTCCTTGGTGTTTTCATCCACCAAAACAAATATTTTGGAGTAACTACTTTTAGCAATGTGCTGGTTAAGAGCAGCTTTTGCCAATTCGCCAATATGTACCTCGTAAGACTGTGATTTAACCGATTCCATAATTTAAATTTCACTGCTAAATAAAGACTATTTTTATATAAATGGTTCTAATTTGCCTACTTATCTTTGAATCTTTAATGGATATCAAAGAATGCGACCTAATTTTGAGAATACTGCAATAGCTTTTGAGCTTAAGTCGGACTCCCAGCTGGAGCGAGCCTATTTCCTTTTTAAATTGATTTCCAACGAACCTTTGGTTCGTATTGGAACCGCTGTGACCAATTTTGCCATTAAGGCCCATTTACCTGTTGAGGGGTTGATCAGGGCTACCGTGTTCGACCATTTTTGTGGTGGGGTGAACGAGGAAGATTGTCTCCCTATTATTGATAATATGTATGGCAATGGGGTCTGTTCTATTTTGGATTATTCGGCCGAGGGCAAAGAGGTGGACAATCAATTTGATTTTGCCATGGAAAAGACCTTGGATATTCTGGATTTTGTGAAGGAAAAAGATGCGATGCCCTTTGCAGTTTTTAAGCCCACAGGATTTGGCCGCTTTAAATTGTTCGAAAAAATTTCTACACAAAGCGAATTGAATGAAGATGAAAAAGCGGAATGGGGAAGAATAGTGAACCGATTCGAAAAAGTTTGTCAAAAAGCACACAAACTGGATGTTGCGTTGTTGATAGACGCCGAGGAAAGTTGGATGCAAGATGCCGCAGATGATTTGGTCCTTGATATGATGCGCAAATACAACAAGGAAAAAACTATCGTTTTCAATACCTTTCAAATGTACCGTTGGGACCGAATGGATTACATTAAAAAACTCTATGGGCTGGCTTCTGATGAAGGGTTTAAGATAGGCGCCAAAGTGGTGCGGGGAGCCTATATGGAGAAGGAGAACGACCGAGCGAACGACAAGGGCTACGAAAGCCCGATTTGCAAGTCCAAACAAGAAACAGACGAAAACTTTGATGCCTCCATTACATACATGATGGAGCATTTAAACCAATTTACCATTTTCGCCGGCACCCATAATGAGCAAAGTACCCTCAAACTAATTGATTTGATGGAAAAGCAGGGTGTGCCTACCAACGACGAACGGATTTGGTTTGGTCAATTGTTTGGTATGAGCGACCATATCACCTATAATTTGGCCGCCCATGGCTATAATGCTGTAAAATATGTTCCGTATGGTCCTGTCAGGGATGTAATGCCCTACCTAATCAGAAGGGCAGAGGAGAATACTTCGGTCGCTGGGCAAACCTCAAGGGAACTGGCTTTGATAACCAAGGAGCGGAAGCGTAGGAGGTTGGGGGATTAATTTAGATGTTCTACTTTTTCAACAGTAACTTCCTCCTCACAACTCTTGGCCTTTAATTCCAACTCTTCACCATTGTATTCATGTGAGATAAAATACGTCTTGCACGGTTCGGATTTGGTGTCACTTTTACCAAAATCCACGTCTCCAACCTCTAAAAAGGACTGGATCAGCAAAGTGTCTCGATATTGCTCGGGCAGGGATTCGGAGAAAGTCAACGGTTTGGAGCGCATATCCTTGAGTACCCTGCAATTAGGGAAGTAGCAGAAATCCAACCCCTCTTCACCCGATTTTTTCTTCAAAATAAAAACCAAAAAAATCAATCCTATGGACAGTCCCACTAGGTACCATCCCAATCGTTTCAAAAATGCCATCTACATTAAAAAATAAGAAAATTAATATCGTTATAACTCAAGCCGAACCAATCGCCCACAGATTTGTTGGTCAATATACCGTGGTACATGTAAAGTCCGTTGCGCAAGCCTTTATCAAACCGAAGTGAATGTTCCAGACCGCCCTCCTCGCCAATTTTTAATAAATAGGGCGTAAAAATATTACTTATGGAAATAGACGATGTTCTCGGGTACCTCGATGGAATATTGGGAACACCATAATGGACCACCCCATATTTCTCAAAAGTGGGTTTTCTGTGTGTGGTCACTTCGGAGGTTTCAAAACAACCGCCCATGTCAATGCTCACATCAATGATTACCGCTCCTTTTTTCATGTTCTCCACCATGGAACTGGACACGACTACGGGAGAACGGTCCTTTCCGCGGGTGGCTCCAATGGCAACATCGCAACGTTTTAAGGACTTGATCAAATTTTTGGGTTGCACCGTAGAGGTGTACAATGTTTGGTTAAGGTTGGTTTGCAGGTTTCTGAGCTTACTGATGGAATTATCAAAAACCTTTACATTGGCCCCAAGCCCTAAGGCAGACCTGGCCGCAAACTCACCTACGGTTCCGGCTCCAATAATGACCACTTCAACGGGAGGTACTCCGCTAATATTTCCAAACATTAATCCGTTGCCCGTACTGGGGTTTGCCATCAATTCCGAGGCAATTAAAATGGAGGAAATTCCTGCAATTTCGCTCAACGACCGAACGGCTGGATAATTTCCATCATCATCCCGAATGTATTCAAAAGCAATGGCAGTGAGTCGTTTTTTGGCCATGATCTCAAAATACTCCTTGTTCTGGGTCTTGATCTGCAAGGCAGAAATAATGATGGTCTGTGGATTTAATATATCTATTTCCGAAAGGGTGGGGGGCTCCACTTTTAAAATTAAGGGGCAGGAGAACACTTTTTTGGTATCCCTTGTAATTTCCGCCCCTGCATTTGTATAGTCCAGATCCGAAAAATTGGCACCCTCTCCAGCTCCGGATTCCACCAATACCCGATGTCCGTGTGCCGTAATGGCGTTAACTGCGTCCGGGGTAAGGCATACCCGCTTTTCTTGATACTGGTTTTCTTTTGGAATGCCTATAAAAAGTTCTCCCTTTTGTTTTACAACCTCTAAGGTTTCTTCTTGGGGGAGCAATTGTTGTTTGCTAAATGGAGATGAAGCTTGGCTCATAAACGGTAAATCTATTCATAATACCGCCAGGTATTAAAACAAATTTACATTTTTTTTGAAGCAGTCTTTTGACGCTGTTCCAGTTTCTCGCGTTCTTTACGCAATTCTTCTTTTTCCTTGAGTATTTGGAGTTCGGTGTCCATGGCTTCCAAGTCAATACCGTGTACGTGTTTATCCACTAGTTTTACCCTAATAAAATAAACTATAGGCACTATAACCATGGTTACGGCGATTACATATAGAATTTCGTTTTCGTCTATTCGTTCACTGTTAGTATAATTCAATACGGTATACAATTGGAAGCTGTACATGGCGATCGGAATCAATATGGCGTGGTACCACCAATTTTTTGAAGTAACGAACCATATGACCAAAAGAAGTAAAGGAACCAATTTGTTCAAATAATAATAGAATGCTAAACTAACATCATCATCAAACCCATTGTCAGTAAATTCTATCCCCAAAAACGTCCATGTCTTGGCCCCAACGGGTAAATACTTATAACCATAAAAGAGTATTGGGGAAATAGCTATTAAAAGTGCGACTACCCCCTCAATAATAAACTTTTTCCTAATTCTAGTTTTATCCTTCATTAATGTAGATAACTATAAAAATGAAAGATTATTGTAAAAAAAATAATCCCTTCAAAAAAAAGGGATTATTATAACAGTTTGGAAAAAGATTACTAAAGCTTTTTTAGCTGATCTTTTCTAATGCTAGTGGTTTGATCTTTGTCAATTTTAACAACGCTTGTCGAAACAGCGGTCATTGCCAAAAATGCAACAGCTAGCAATCCAAAAAAAACTTTTTTAGTGTTCATCGTAAAAGAGTTTTTGGTTAATAAATGAATTCATTTCAGAACAAATGTAGGAAAATATTTCAACCCACCATGCTTTTTGTCGATAAAATTGGTTTTTAAGCGAAAAAAACATACACTTTATCGAAATAAGCTTGCTCTAAACAATAATTACGATGAAGATACCTGGATGGTTTCTTAAGAAATATTTAACTCGATTGAACGTGTGCTTTCCTCGACAAAGTGCAAGAATACCCCCACAGCATCCTCTGGAAGTAAAGACGAGATTTTATTTGGCCACTCGATAAACAACCAAACACCCGAATTCAAGTAATCCTCAAAACCCATGTCCAAGGCTTCCATTTCGTCATTCAGTCTGTAAAAATCAAAATGGTAAGCTATAGGGGTGTCCTTATCATCATGGTATTCGTTCACCAAACCAAAGGTGGGGCTGCTGGCCAAATCCACCGCTCCAAGTTCTTTTACCAAGGCTTTTACCAAAGTAGTCTTGCCAACTCCCATATCACCATACAAACAAAGCACCTTGTTCGGTGCTTTTTCCAGTAGCTCTTTGGCAACCTCACGGATTTCACTCAGTTCAAAATTTCTTTTCAAAATAGATTTATTTAGGATCCAAAACTACAAAAGGAACTATCATTTCTTCTAACGAAACACCACCATGTTGATAGGTGTTTCTGTAATAACCAACATAATGATTGTAGTTGTTCGGATAGGCAAAAAAGAGGTCGTTCTTGGCAAAAATGTAACTACTGCTCAAATTGATGTTCGGCAAGTGAATTTCTTGCGGATTTTTGGTGGCCATTACATCCTTGTCCTGATAGGTAAGGCTTCTCCCTGTTTTATAGCGAAGGTTCAAGCTGGTCTCTCGATCACCGATTACCTTAGATGGCTGTTTTACATTGATGGTGCCGTGGTCCGTGGTCAAAATCAACTTCATTCCCAAATCCTGTGCCTGCTGGATAATTTCCAACAAGGGCGAATTTTTAAACCAGCTCAAGGTAAGGGACCGGTAGGCCTTGTCGTTGGCGGCAAGCTCCTTGACCACCTCCATTTCTGTTTTGGAGTGGGAGAGCATATCCACAAAGTTGTACACCAATACAGTTAAATCGTTATCTTTTTGGGATTTAAAGTTTTGGGCCAGTTGCTTACCTTGTTTAAGGTTGCTTATTTTGTGGTATTCCCAATTTAGGTTAAGACCAAGTCTTTTTAATTGTTCTCCAAGAAATTCTGATTCGTGGAGGTTTTTTCCGCCTTCGTCAGTGTCATTTTTCCACCAATCAGGATACCTTTTCTCCATTTCAGAAGGCATCAGGCCAGAAAAGAGTGCATTACGGGCATATTGCGTTGCCGTTGGCAAAATGCTGAAGTAGGCACACTCTTGCTTCTTTTTATAATATGCCGATAATGTTTTCTCAAATGCCAACCATTGATCGTACCGCAAATTATCGATCACCACCAAAAGGGTTTTGCTCTCTTCCAATTCGGGCTGAATCTTATTTTTGAATAAAGTGTGGGACATTATGGGGGCATCACCATCCCTAAACCAACCTTTATAATTCTTGTCCACAAACTTGCCAAACTGCGAATTGGCCTCAGTTTTCTGGGATTCCAATATCTCGAACATACCTGAGTCTTCGATTTGCTCCAGTTCCAGCTCCCAATAGATCAATTTTTTATAGAGGTCCACCCACTCTTCCTGTGTATTGATCATAGAGAGGTCCATGGCAATTTTTCGGAATTCCTGTTGATAGTTGGCGGTGGTTTTTTCAGAAACCAAACGGGAATTGTCCAAACTCTTTTTTAAGGAAAGTAAAATTTGATTGGGGTTTACAGGTTTAATAAGGTAATCGGCAATTTTGGAACCAATGGCTTCGTCCATTATATATTCCTCCTCGCTTTTGGTGATCATCACCACGGGGATGGAACCATCGTATTTTTTTATTTCTGTCAAGGTTTCCAAACCAGAAAGCCCTGGCATGTTTTCATCGAGGAAAACAATATCAAAAAAAGTTTCCTTGATCTCTTCAATGGCGTCTTGGCCACTTTGGCTGGTAACCACTTTGTAGCCTTTGCTCTCTAAAAATAATATGTGAGGTTTTAATAGGTCTATTTCATCATCGACCCAAAGAATTGTTATCTTGTTCATATAGTAGTTATCTTTGTGGGAATTAAAACAAAAAACTTTGGTAAAAACCAATAAGCTTCATGTTTTCAACGATCCAATTTACGGTTTTATTGGAACTCCCAACGAACTAATTTTTAGTCTGATTTCGCACCCTTACTTTCAAAGATTGAGGCGAATATCCCAAATGGGGCTATCTTATTTGGTATATCCCGGGGCCCACCATACCAGGTTCCACCATGCGCTGGGTAGCATGCATTTAATGACCAAGGCCATTCAGGTTTTAAAATTAAAGAATGTTGAGATTACAGAAGAGGAGGAGAAAGGGTTATTGTGTGCCATTTTGCTGCACGATATTGGACATGGCCCATTTTCCCATGCATTGGAAGGTTTTGTGGCAAAAGAAATAAGCCACGAACAGATTTCCTTGAGATTTATGATGGAACTGAACAAGGAGTTTGAAGGACAACTCGATATCGCCATTTCTATATTTAAGGGGGATTACCCCAAGCCGTTCTTAAATCAACTGGTATCCAGTCAGTTGGATATGGACCGGTTAGATTACCTGAAACGTGATAGTTTTTACTCTGGGGTTACCGAGGGGAACATCAATTCGGAACGGCTCATCTCCATGTTAAACGTAGTCAACGGAAATTTAGTGGTAGAGGAGAAGGCCATTTATGCCGTGGAAAAATTTTTGATGGCCCGTAGGTTTATGTATTGGCAAGTTTACTTGCACAAAACAGGATTGGTGGCCGAGCAATTGTTGATTCGGATTATGCAGCGGGCAAGACTGCTGTTGCTAAGAGGGGAAGATTTAATGGGAAGCCGGCCATTATTGTTTTTTCTGAAGAACAATAGGGCACAGGCATTTAATAAAGAGGTTCTGGAGACTTTTTCGGAACTGGACGATATTGATGTTCTGGGTGCTTTGAAAAATTGGCAATTCCATGATGATTTTGTGCTTTCCAAACTGTGCAAGATGATTTTGGACAGAAGACTTTTGCACGTTAAAATAAAAAAGAGACCCATGACTCCTGAAAAAATGAACGAAAAGTTGGATTGGATCATAGAAAAGCATGATCTTTCCGTTGAAGAAGCTTCCAATTTTGTGTTTCAAGGAGAAATATCCAATAAAGCATATAGTAAGGATGAGGCTATTCAAATTTTAAAAAAGAACGGGAAAATTTCGGATGTTTTAAAGGAGTCGGACCAGCTTAGCCTAAAAGCATTGGCCAAAACCGTCACCAAATATTACAGCTGTTATCCAAAGAAAGCCGTTTAACAAATTTTGTTACTTTTGCACCAATGAAATTTACAGCTACCCAAATTGCCGGAATCTTAGAAGGGGAAGTTGAGGGAAATCCTCAAATCGCTGTCCATAAATTGTCAAAGATAGAAGACGGTGAAAAAGGGTCTTTGACCTTTTTGGCCAACCCAAAATATACATCGTACATCTATTCCACCAAGGCATCGATAACCATAGTAAACAAGGATTTTATTCCAGAGCAGGAGATTTCTACCACACTTATTAAGGTAGATGATGCCTATAAATCCTTTTCCAAATTATTGGAGTACTACAATCAAGTCAAAAACAACAAGATAGGGGTTGAAAACCCTTGTTACATTTCCGAAAGTGCAAACTACGGCGAAGGTTTTTACTTGGGTGCTTTTGCCTATTTGGGAGATAATGTTAAAATCGGGGATAACGTTAAAATATATCCCAATGCTTATGTGGGCGACAATGTGGTTATTGGCGATAATGTTATTGTTTTTGCCGGGGCCAAGATCTATTCAGAAACCATTATAGGTAACAATTGTGTTATCCATGGTGGTGCAATCATTGGGGCAGATGGGTTTGGTTTTACACCAAACTCAAATGGAGAATACAGCAAAGTACCGCAGACTGGCAACGTAATAATTGAAGATAATGTGGATGTAGGTGCGGGAACCACTATAGACCGCGCCACTTTAGGATCCACTATTTTGAGAAAAGGTGTGAAACTGGATAATCAAATCCAGATAGCACATAATGTAGAAATTGGCGAAAATACCGCCATTGCCGCCCAAACCGGGGTGGCAGGTTCCACCAAAATAGGAAAAAACTGTTTAATTGGCGGTCAAGTGGGCATTGTGGGCCACATCATCATTGGTGATAGGGTGCGCATTCAGGCCCAATCCGGAATCGGAAGAAACGTAAAAGATGACGAAGTCCTCCAAGGGTCACCAGCATTGAACTATGGAGACTTCAACAAATCATATGTACACTTTAAGAATTTGCCGAAATTGGCAAATCAAATCTCCAACATAGAAAAAAAAGTTGAAGGTGAGCAAACCAAGTAACAAACAACGCACCATAGCTAAAAAAGTAACGCTACAAGGTGTAGGGCTACATACGGGCGAAAATGTAACCATGAGTTTTCTTCCTGCCGATGAGAACCATGGCTATGCATTTAAAAGAATTGATTTGGAAGGGGAACCCATAATTGAAGCCGATGCCAATTATGTGGTAAATACCCAGCGTGGCACCAATCTGGAAAAGAATGGCGTTAAAATCCACACCTCGGAGCATGTGCTTGCAGCCCTGGTCGGTTTGGATATCGACAACGTCCTAATTGAATTGGATGCCCCGGAGCCTCCCATCATGGACGGTTCCTCCAAATTTTTTGTTGAGGCGCTGGAAGAAGCAGGTATAGTGGAGCAAGAGGAGGAGCGTGAGGAATTTGTGGTAAAAGATGTTATTTCATATAGAGATGAAGCCACAGGAAGCGAAATTACCGTAATTCCTGCGAACGAATACCAAGTAACTACAATGGTGGATTTTGGAACCAAGGTTTTGGGCACACAAAATGCCACTTTGGAAAAAATGTCCGATTTTAAAGAGCAAATAGCAGACTCACGTACCTTTAGTTTTCTTCATGAACTGGAAATGTTACTGGAAAATGGCCTGATCAAGGGAGGTGATCTCAATAATGCCATTGTTTATGTGGACAAGGAGATATCGGAATCCACAATGAAGAAATTGGAGAAGGCCTTCAACAAAGAAAAACTATCCGTAAAGCCGAACGGTATTTTAGATAATCTTACCCTGCACCATCCAAATGAAGCGGCTCGGCACAAGCTGTTGGACGTGATTGGGGATTTGGCCTTGACAGGCACCCGGATCAGGGGTAAGGTAATCGCAAACAAACCTGGACATTTTGTGAACACACAGTTCGCAAAAAAGTTATCCAAAATCATTAAAATAGAAAAAAGAAACAAAGTTCCCAGCTATGATTTGAATCAAGAGCCTTTGCTCAACGTGAATCAAATTATGGAGAGATTGCCTCACCGACCACCGTTTTTGTTGGTTGATAAGATTTTGGAACTGTCCGACACCCATGTGGTCGGAGTTAAGAATGTGACGATGAACGAACCGTTTTTTGTCGGTCACTTCCCCGGAGCTCCAGTAATGCCAGGGGTTTTGCAAGTAGAGGCGATGGCTCAAACTGGCGGAATACTTGTTTTGAGCACCGTTCCAGACCCAGAAAACTACCTAACGTTCTTCATGAAGATTGACAAGGTAAAGTTTAAACAACAAGTGGTACCGGGAGATACTTTAATATTTAAATGCGATTTGATTTCTCCCATCCGTAGAGGTATCTGTCACATGCAGGCCTATGCTTATGCCAATGGTAAATTGGTGTCCGAAGCCGAATTGATGGCCCAGATCGTAAAAACAAAAAATACAGATTCGTAGATGAACCAACCATTAGCATATGTACACCCCGGGGCCAAAATTGCCAAAAATGTGGTAATTGAACCCTTTACCACCATACATAATAATGTAACCATTGGGGAGGGGACGTGGATTGGTTCCAACGTTACCATAATGGAGGGGGCCAGAATCGGAAAAAATTGCAGCATTTTTCCAGGTGCCGTAATCTCCGCTATGCCCCAAGATTTAAAATACCAAGGAGAGGATACCACCGTTGTAATTGGGGACAATACCACAATCAGGGAGTGTGCCACCATAAACAAAGGAACTTCCGACCGAATGAAAACGGTTATCGGGAATGATTGTTTGATCATGGCCTATTGCCACGTAGCACACGATTGTTTTGTTGGCGATGGCTGCATTTTTAGTAACAATTCAACTTTGGCGGGACATGTTACCATAGGTCAAAATGTAGTTTTGGCGGGAATGGTTGCCGTACATCAGTTTGTTTCCATAGGCAACCATGCCTTTGTAACGGGTGGATCATTGGTCCGTAAGGATGTGCCCCCGTATGTAAAAGCGGCCAGAGAACCACTTTCTTATGTAGGTATCAATTCCATTGGATTGCGAAGGAGAGGTTTTGAATCTGACAAGATTCGCGAGATTCAAAATATTTACAGATTACTATATCAACAAAACTATAACAATTCCCAAGCGGCATCCATTATTGAGGCTGAGATGGAAGCAACTCCAGAAAGAGATGAAATTCTTCAGTTTATAAGAGATTCGCAACGAGGGATAATGAAAGGTTATTTCAGTTCAAATTAAAAATTTATGGCAAGTACTTCCGATATAAGAAAAGGGTTGTGCATCAGGTACAACAACGATATTTACAAAATAATCGAGTTTCTTCACGTAAAACCAGGTAAGGGACCCGCTTTTGTCCGCACCAAACTGAAAAGTGTAACTACTGGAAAAGTGGTGGACAATACATTTTCTGCCGGACATAAAATAGAGGATGTGCGTGTGGAAACACGTTCCTACCAGTTTTTGTACAATGATGGTGACACCTATCATTTTATGAACACGGACGATTACACCCAGATCGCTTTGCAAAAAGATGCTTTGGATGCATCCGATTTGCTAAAAGAAAGCGAAGTGGTGACCATCATTTTCAACGCAGAGGACAATATGCCGCTTTCCGTTGAAATGCCAGCAAGTGTTGTGTTGGAAGTAACCCATACCGAACCTGGCGTAAAAGGGAATACGGCAACCAATGCAACAAAGCCAGCCACTGTGGAAACGGGAGCTACGATCAATGTGCCGCTTTTTATCAACGAAGGCGACAAAATAAAGATCGATACGGAAAAAGCAGCCTATTTGGAACGTGCCAAAGAATAGCTTGAATGAAATTCCCTAAAACCTATACCTTAAAGGAAATATCGGAAATTATTGATGCCGACTTTGTGGGGCGTAATGATTTCCCTGTTTTGGGTATGAATGAAATCCATGTGGTAGAAGAGGGAGACATTGTATTTGTGGACCATCCCAAATATTATGATAAGGCCCTGCAATCCAAAGCTACGGTGGTACTCATCAACAAAAAGGTAGAGTGTCCCAAAGGCAAGGCTTTGCTAGTGTCCGATGACCCTTTCAGAGATTTCAATAAATTGACCCGACATTTTAAACCTTTTGAAAGCGCGGCTTCATCCGTTGCTGAAACAGCTGAGATAGGTGAGGGAACGGTGATTCAACCGAATGTTTTTATTGGAAACCATGTAAAGATTGGTAAGAATTGTGTGATTCACCCCAATGTTACCATTTATGATGGATGTATTTTGGGCGATAATGTTACCATCCACGCAGGAACCGTTTTGGGAGCCGATGCGTTCTACTACAAAAACAGGCCCGAAGGTTTTGATAAATTGCTTTCAGGCGGAAATGTAGTGATCGAGGACAATGTAGATATCGGAGCTGGGTGTACCATTGACCGCGGGGTAACAGGTTCAACAACCATAAAAGAAGGAGCCAAATTGGACAATCAGATTCAAGTGGGGCACGATACAGTTATTGGTAAGAAGTGCTTAATAGCCTCTCACGTTGGTATTGCAGGTTGTGTTGTTTTGGAAGATGAAGTAACCCTTTGGGGGCAGGTAGGCATCACTAGTGGCATCACCATAGGCAAAAAAGCTGTGATATTGGCTCAATCTGGCATTTCAAAATCACTAGAAGGCGGTAAAACCTATTTCGGATACCCAGCTGAAGAAGCACGTGAAAAATTGAAACAAATAGCATCCATCAAAAAGATTCCAGAAATCTTGCAAAAACTGAAAAAGATTTAAGAAATCAATAGATAAAAACTTTAGTAAACCATATTTTTGTATCTCTACATTAAGTTAAATATATGAGCGTCTTAGTAAACAAGGATTCAAACATAATTGTACAAGGATTTACCGGTAGTGAAGGAACCTTCCATGCCGAACAAATGATTGAATACGGAACCAACGTGGTTGGTGGTGTGACCCCGGGCAAAGGTGGTCAGGAACATTTGGGAAAACCAGTTTTTAATACAGTGGAAGATGCTGTAAAAGAAGTTGGTGCCGACACCACTATTATTTTTGTTCCGCCCGCATTTGCTGCGGATGCCATTATGGAAGCTGCCGATGCCGGAATCAAGGTGATCATTACTATTACCGAAGGAATTCCCGTAGCGGACATGGTAAAAGCCAACGACTACATTAAGGATATGGATTGCACATTAATCGGGCCAAACTGCCCAGGTGTAATTACTCCCGGTGAAGCCAAAGTTGGCATTATGCCAGGATTTGTCTTCAAAAAAGGAAAAGTGGGCATCGTTTCCAAATCAGGAACTCTGACTTACGAAGCTGCCGACCAAGTAGTCCGTCAAGGATTGGGGATTACAACAGCCATCGGAATCGGTGGAGACCCTATCATCGGAACCACTACAAAACAAGCTGTTGAACTATTGATCAATGACCCAGAAACCGAATGTGTTGTAATGATCGGTGAAATTGGCGGTCAATTGGAAGCAGAAGCTGCAAGATGGTATAAGGAAAGTGGTAGCAAAAAACCAATTGTTGGTTTTATTGCTGGTGAAACTGCTCCTGCTGGACGTACCATGGGACACGCTGGTGCCATTGTAGGCGGTAGTGACGATACAGCCCAAGCCAAGAAAAAAATTATGCGCGATTGTGGTATCCACGTAGTGGATTCACCCGCTGAAATTGGTGTAAAAGTGAAGGAGGTGGTTGGGTAACCAACCGTTAAAACCATACTAAATCCCGTTTTATGCGGGATTTTTTTTCGTCTAAACATAAAACAACAACTATATTTGACTTGTTGTGTATTTTGAAAATAAAAATTAGTTCTAGGCGTCAGTTCGAGTGATTGTGAGGAACGAAAAATCGTATCGAGAACTTTTTAGATGAAAATTCTGTTTCTCGATACAAATTTCACTCCTACTGTCGTGAAATCCACTCGAAATGACGAATTTTAGTAAAACAGATAAGAACCAATATTTTGGTTAATAACCATTCAAACACAATCATTGTATGAATTGAGCCATATCAATTTTGGACACCAATAGAGGTGTTAATTGGCGAATTGCATCTGACAGTTAAAAACAAATAAATATCCATAGATGAAACTTTTGGAAGGGAAAAACGTAATCATAACAGGAGCCAGTAGGGGGATTGGTAAAGGAATTGCCGAAGTATTTGCAAAACACGGTGCCAATGTGGCTTTTACCTACAGCTCCAGCGAAGCTCCAGCTTTGGAACTGGAAAAAGAACTGACCCAAATGGGTGTAAAGGCCAAGGCCTATAAAAGCAATGCCGCCAGTTTTGAGGAATCTGAGGCCCTTGTGGCCAAGGTTTTGGAAGATTTTGATGGCAGAATCGATGTACTCATCAATAACGCTGGTATTACAAAAGACAATTTGTTGATGCGTATGGGCGAAGATGATTTTGATAAAGTAATCGAAATCAACCTAAAATCGGTATTCAATATGACCAAAGCGGTGCAACGTACCATGTTGAAGCAGCGTAAAGGTTCCATAATCAATATGAGTAGTGTGGTTGGTGTAAAAGGCAATGCCGGACAAACCAACTACGCAGCTTCCAAAGCGGGTATGATTGGTTTTACCAAATCCGTAGCATTGGAATTGGGATCAAGAAACATCCGTTGTAATGCCATCGCTCCTGGTTTTATCGAAACTGAAATGACCGAGAAATTGGACGAAAAAGTAGTTCAAGGTTGGAGAGAAGGCATTCCATTAAAACGTGGAGGTAGCCCTGAAGATGTGGCAAATGCCTGTGTGTTCTTGGCATCCGACTTATCGAGTTATGTTACAGGACAGGTATTGAACGTTGATGGTGGTATGTTAACATAGAATTGAATGGATTTACGCACGGTACTACTTATTGTTTTAGCAGTTACTGCCGCGCTTACCATAGTATTTTTTCAATACTTTTATAAGAACTCGAGAAAAGGTTCGCTTAAAATAATATTGGCCGCATTGAGGTTTGTTACCTTATTTTGCGGCCTTTTGCTTTTGATAAACCCAAAGTTTGTCAGCAAGGATTATTTTGTGGAAAAAGCGAATTTGATTCTCTTGGTGGACAATTCCACTTCCATGGAAGATGCTTCTACCACTTCGGAGATTTCCCAAGCCATAGCCCAAATTAAAGCCGATGATGATTTAAGTGAACGGTTTACCATCCATCAATACGGGTTTGGCAATACAATTACAGTAACGGACTCTGTAAATTTTAACCAAGGAAATACCGACGTCTCCAATGCCCTTTCAACCTTAAATGATGTTTTTGTGAACGGAAACAACGCCATTGTGCTGTTTTCTGATGGAAACCAAACCCTGGGCAGGGATTACGAATACATCAACCTGAATAAAAATTCAACAATATACCCTGTTGTGGTCGGGGACACCACGCAGTATGAAGATATTTCAGTTGGACTTATCAACGTAAATAAATACGCCTTTTTACGAAACAGCTTCCCTATTGAGACTTCCATTCGGTACCAAGGTTCTCAACCAGCTTCCAGTACGGTTACCATTTCCATAAATGGGAATAGGGTGCATCAAGAACGGGTAAACCTTAATAGCGCAAAAAACAGTCAAACCCTAAATACGGTGGTCGAGGCGCAAAGTGTGGGCATCAAAACCATCAAAATTGCGGTGGGTGCGTTGGAAAATGAACGCAATACGGTCAACAATTCCAAAGAGACCGCCATTGAAGTAATCGATGAAAAAACCAACGTAGCCATAGTTTCGGATATGCTCCATCCAGACATCGGCGCATTAAAAAAATCCATCGAGTCCAATGAACAACGTTCGGTCACCCTGCTAAAACCAAATGCAAGTCAGTCTGTTCTAGAAGAATCCGACCTTATAATCCTGTATCAGCCGAATCGGAATTTTAGGAGTGTTTATGAATTTCTAAAAAACTCAGGTTCCAACTACTTTACAATAACAGGAAGCAAAACCGATTGGAACTTTTTGAACCGGGTACAAGAAAGTTTCACCGTTTCCGGCAGTAGACAACCAGAAGATATTTTGCCCGTTTTAAACAATGCCTTTGACCTGTTTGGTTTAGGTGAATTTTCGGTTGATGAATTTCCGCCCTTGAACGGAACTCTAGGGGACATCCAAGTCAATAAGGACAACGAAACTGTTATGTTCCAGCAATTACAGGGGGTTAATTTGGACAAGCCTTTGTTTGCCATTCTCACGGAATCTGATCAAAAGGAAGCCGTACTCTTAGGTGAGAATCTTTGGCGTTGGCGCGCACAGGTATATCGTAACGACCAAAGTTTTCAAAAGTTTGATGAATTTATAGGCAATTTGATGGTATATCTGGGTTCCAACAGGCAGCGAAACCGTCTCGAACTCGATTATGAATTGGTTTTTGATAATGCCAATATGGCCAAAATCAGGGCTTCCTATTTTGATGAAAGTTACCAGTTTGATTCCAATGCCGATATTTTCATCAAAGTGGAAGGTGTTGACAATGGTTTTTCAAGAATTTCACCCATACTTTTAAAGGGTTCTTTTTACGAAGTGGATTTGACCGATTTGGATGCTGGCGAATACAACTTTACTGTTACTGTTCAGGATGAAAATTTAAAACGTTCGGGAGCATTTAGAATATTGGATTTTAATCCCGAAAAGCAATTGGTCTCTGCCAACTACAAAAAATTGGGGCGTTTAGCAGCTAATAATAAGGGGCAACTGTACTTTTTGGATAAGCTTGAAGATTTACAATCCGATTTAACGTCCTCCAATGAACTTCTTCCTGTCCAAAAAAGCAGGGATAATGTTGTATCTTTAATAGATTTCCGTATTTTACTCGGGCTGATAGTCCTTTCCCTAGCTGCGGAATGGTTCATCAGAAAATATAACGGATTAATATAAATCAAAATAAACATGGATAAATTACCAAAGATTGCGTTGCCAGCATTGGCAGCGGTTATTCTCTTAATTATTATTATTTCAAAATCGGCCATAACCATTGGGTCAGGTGAGGCAGGTGTGCTGTACAAAACCTTTGGAGGTGGTGTTGTTACCGACGAACCACCTTTGGGAGAAGGTTTTCACTTGGTGGCTCCTTGGAACAAAGTCTTTATTTATGAAGTACGCCAGCAAGAAAAACTTGAAAAAATGAACGTACTTTCTTCCAACGGGTTGGATATAAAACTGGAAGCTTCTGTTTGGTTTCAGCCAAACTATGAAGAGCTTGGAAAACTGCACCAAGAGAAAAGTGAACTTTATATTGAACGTGTACTGCTTCCAGCAATACGTTCTGCTGCCCGTAGTGTTGTAGGGAGGTATACCCCAGAGCAATTGTATTCCAGCAAGCGTGATGCCATTCAGGAGGAGATTTTTGAAGAGACAAAGTTAATTGTGGAAGATCAGTACATACAGTTGAACGAAATTTTGGTAAGGGACGTTACCTTGCCGCCAACCATAAAGGATGCCATTGAACGTAAATTAAGGCAAGAGCAAGAATCGTTGGAGTATGAGTTTAGATTGGTAACCGCCGAAAAAGAAGCTGAGAAAGTGCGTATTGAAGCGCAGGGTAAGGCAGATGCCAACCGAATACTCAGCGCTTCCTTAACGGATAAAATATTACAGGACAAGGGTATAGACGCCACATTAAAACTCGCAGAATCACCCAATGCAAAAGTAGTTGTAGTAGGGTCGGGAGATGATGGTTTGCCATTAATTTTGGGAAATAACTAATTTTCTCTTTTTTGATATAAAAATATATCCTACTTTTGGAGCATAATGAGAAACAAAAACACACATCATCATTTTTATACTTGCCCTCAAGCGAGATAGAAATGTATTGTTGTTTTTAAAATATATTCTAACCCGTTTGAGAAATCAAACGGGTTTATTTTTTGTACCCCTTTGGTTTTTCAGACAAAACGATTGAAAAATGACGAAAATTAGAATTGCTGTTCAAAAAAGTGGCCGTTTAAATGAGGATTCCCTCAAAATCTTAAAGGATTGTGGAATTTCCATCGACAACGGAAAAGACCAGTTAAAAGCCACCTCCCGAAATTTCCCCTTGGAAGTATTTTATTTACGCAACGGGGACATCCCCCAATATTTGAGGGATGGAGTAGTGGACATCGCCATCATAGGGGAAAACGTACTTATTGAAAAAGGAAAGGATATTTCCATTGCGGAACGACTGGGTTTTTCCAAATGTCGTGTATCTCTGGCAGTCCCAAAAAATGAGACCTACAATTCCATTACGGATTTTGAAGGTAAAAAAATAGCAACATCCTACCCGAATACGGTTAAGGATTACTTGGCATCTAAAGGAGTAACGGCCGATTTGCACATCATTAATGGCTCGGTGGAAATCGCACCCAACATAGGTTTGGCCTATGGAATTTGCGATATCGTTTCGAGCGGCAGCACCCTTTTTAAAAACAATTTAAAAGAGGTGGAAGTAATGCTTAAAAGTGAGGCTGTATTGGCAGTATCGCCCACCATTACGGAAGAGCGCAAAGAACTGTTGAAAAAAATCCAGTTCAGAATTAAATCGGTATTGCAAGCGCGCCAGAACAAATATGTGTTGATGAATGCACCGAATGATAAATTGGATGAAATTATTTCCATTCTCCCCGGAATGCGAAGTCCCACGGTTTTGCCCTTGGCCGAAGAGGGATGGAGCTCCGTGCACACCGTAATCAACCGGGAAACCTTTTGGGAAGTTATAGATGAACTGAAGGAAGTCGGAGCCGAAGGGATTTTGGTTTGTCCTATCGAAAAAATGGTATTGTAAACAATGACCGGTAAAGTTTTAATGAATCATTGTCCCCTTGAGGGGACCTTAGGGGTGTAAAATGAAGAAAATAGTCAACCTAAATAAAAGTGACTGGGACGAAATTTTAAAACGTCCCACCCAAACCGTTTCCGATATTGAAGCAATTGTCAACAGCATTTTCAAAGAGGTGAAATCTGATGGCGATACCGTTATCAAAAAGTATACAGACCGGTTTGACCAAGTCAAATTGGATACACTTTCGGTTTCTGCCTCAGAAATTGAAAGAGCTGATGATGCCGTTTCCGATGCCCTAAAACAAGCCATTAACCTGGCTAAGGTCAATATCGAAAAATTTCATGCTGCCCAAAAAACTTCCAAAGTTGAAGTAGAAACCATGCCCGGCGTACAATGCTGGCAAGAAAAACGCCCCATACAAAAAGTGGGGTTGTACATTCCCGGTGGAACAGCTCCCTTATTTTCAACCATTTTAATGTTGGCAATTCCCGCTAAACTGGCAGGATGTGAAGAAATTGTGCTCTGCACCCCGCCCGATAAAAAAGGTGAAATCAATCCAGCGATTTTATACACGGCCCAACTTTGTGGTGTAACACGGATTTTTAAAGTTGGCGGTATTCAAGCCATTGCTGGAATGACCTTTGGTACGGAGAGCATTCCAAAAGTGTACAAAATTTTTGGACCAGGAAATCAATATGTCACGGTAGCGAAACAATTGGCCATCAGGCACAATGTTGCCATCGATATGCCTGCGGGACCAAGTGAGCTTTTGGTGGTTGCGGATGATTCAGCAAACGCAGCTTTTGTAGCTTCGGATTTGTTAAGCCAAGCCGAACACGGGGTGGATAGTCAGGTAATTTTGGTATCTACTTCAGAAAAATTGATTGAGGCGGTTGAAGAGGAAATCGAAAGTCAGTTACAGCAATTGCCTAGAGCGGAAATAGCTCGCAAATCAATTGGCAACAGCAAATTGATTTTGGTGAAGAATGACCAAGAAGCTATGGATTTGATCAACGAATATGGACCGGAACACTTTATTGTTTGTATGGAGAATGAGACTTTTTATCTGGAAAACATCCAGAATGCAGGCTCCGTTTTTATTGGCAATTATACGCCCGAGAGTGCAGGTGACTACGCTTCGGGCACCAATCATACGTTACCAACAAACGGTTATGCCAAGCAATACAGTGGCGTAAATCTGGATAGCTTTATGAAGAGTATGACTTTTCAAAAAATATCCGAAAAGGGAATCCAAGGCATCGGAAGTGCCATAGAGCTTATGGCGGATGCCGAGGGATTACAGGCGCACAAAAATGCGGTAACCTTAAGATTAAAAAGTTTGAATAAAGATTAATGTCAGGTCGAGCGCAGTCGAGACCAAATGCTATGCAAAAAACATTTGACATAAATAATATAGTTCGGGAATCAGTTCGCAAGTTGCAACCCTATTCCTCCGCACGTGACGAATATGTATCCGATGGCTCGGAAATGATATTTCTGGATGCCAACGAAAACCCTTTTGACAATGGAGTAAACCGCTACCCAGACCCGTATCAACGAAGTTTAAAATCACTTTTGGCCGAACAAAAAGGGGTATCGGAAAGCCAAATTTTACTTGGAAACGGAAGTGACGAAGTTTTAGATTTGATTTACAGGGCTTTTTGTGAACCTAATCAGGATAATATCATCACATTACCGCCCACTTACGGAATGTACAAGGTGTTGGCGGGGATTAATTCCGTGGAGAACAAAGAAGTTTTGTTGACTACTGATTTTCAGCCGAATGTTAATGAAATTATAGAGGCAGTCGACACAAACACCAAGCTTCTCTTTATTTGTTCACCCAACAATCCTACCGGAAATTCTTTTAAAAAAGAAGGAATTGAAAAGTTATTGGAAGCATTCAATGGATTAGTGGTAATCGACGAAGCATATATTGATTTTTCAAAAGATGAAAGTTGGTTGTCACAACTTAAAACATATCCCAACTTGATTGTGACCCAAACGCTATCCAAAGCCTATGGATTGGCAGGTATCCGATTGGGGATATGCTATGCATCGGAAGAAATAATAGGTATTTTGAACAAAATCAAACCTCCCTACAATGTCAATCAATTGACCCAGCAACGAGCATTACAGCGTGTATTGAATCAAGATTTGGTCGATCAAGAGGTACAGCAGATTCTTGATGAAAGAGATGAATTGATCAAAGCATTGAACAGTATGAAATTTGTAGAACAACTATATCCATCCGACGCTAATTTTGTGTTGGCCAAAGTTGATAATGCCGATAAGCGTTATCAACAATTATTGGAAAAACATGTGGTAGTGCGCAATAGGAGTACGCAGCCATTGTGCGAAAACACCTTACGGTTTACCGTGGGTACACCAGAGGAAAACAAAAAATTGATAGCCATTTTAAAAGAGTTAAGGTAATGGGCAAAAAAGTATTGTTTATTGATCGAGATGGAACCATCATCAAAGAACCAGCTGATGAACAGATTGATGCTTTTGAGAAGTTGTTTTTTTACCCCAAAGCATTTACTTATTTGGCGAAAATCGCCAAAGAACTGGACTACGAACTGGTAATGATTACCAATCAAGATGGACTGGGAACAGATGTTTTTCCAGAAGAGACCTTTTGGCCCGTGCAAAATTTTATTTTAAAAACCTTTGAAAATGAAGGAGTGGTTTTTGAAGCAGTCCATATCGATCGAACCTTTGCAAAGGACAATGCCCCGACACGCAAACCGGGCACAGGAATGTTGACCACGTATTTTTCCGAAGCATATGATCTCGAGAATTCGTTCGTGATAGGTGACCGTTTAACCGATGTGGAACTTGCGAAAAACCTTGGTGCCAAAGGAATTTTTATCAATGATGAAACCCATTTGGGAACAGATGAAATTACCGTAAAACGTGAAGAACTGGACGATTACATCGCTCTGGAAAGCAATGATTGGGAAAAAATCTATGAGTTTCTCAAATTGGAAAACAGGATTGCGGAAATATCCCGAAAAACCAATGAAACCGACATTAAAATCAAGATAAACCTTGATGGAAACGGAAAGAGTGACATTAATACAGGTTTGGCTTTTTTCGACCACATGTTGGACCAATTGGCGCGTCACGGTCAAATGGATTTGGAAATAAAAGTAGATGGCGATTTGGAAGTAGATGAACACCACACCATCGAAGATACCGCTATCGCACTGGGAGAGTTGTTTTCCAAGGCATTGGGCAACAAACTGGGAATTGAACGCTATGGTTTTGCTTTGCCCATGGATGATTGTCTGGCACAGGTTGCCATAGATTTTGGGGGGCGGAACTGGCTGGTCTGGGACACCGAATTTAAACGTGAAAAAGTAGGGGATATGCCCACGGAAATGTTTATGCACTTTTTTAAATCGTTCACCGATGGCGCCAAGGCCAATTTGAACATTAAAGCCGAAGGCACCAACGAACACCATAAAATCGAGGCGATTTTCAAGGCTTTTGCCAAGTCCATTAAAATGGCGGTAAAGCGAGATGCAGAGAAAATGGTTTTGCCATCAACCAAAGGAATGTTGTAGATGAAACTAGTCATAATTGATTACGGAGCAGGAAATATCCAGAGCATCATGTTTGCTATTAAACACCTTGGTTATGAGGCTGTTTTAAGCCATGATGCAGAAGAAATCCAAAATGCGGATAAGGTGATATTCCCTGGTGTTGGAGAAGCGAGTTCGGCCATGGCAAAGTTGAAAGCGACTGGGTTGGACAAGGTGATTCCTACATTAAAACAACCCGTTCTGGGGATTTGTTTGGGCATGCAGCTGATGTGCCATTCATCCGAAGAAGGAAATACCGAAGGTTTGGGAATCTTTGATTTGGATGTGATCAAATTTTCCAGAAATGTTAAAGTCCCACAAATTGGGTGGAACCAAATTTCAGGTTTAAAAAGTAAGCTATTTACTAATATTCCAGAGAAATCATACATTTATTTGGTACATAGTTTTTATGCCCCAATCGGGAAAGAAACCATTGCAACTTCGGAATATGAACTAACTTACAGTGCCGCTTTGCAAAAGGATAATTTCTACGGAGTGCAATTTCACCCGGAAAAGAGCAGTGATGTGGGCAGTGAAATCCTGAAAAACTTTTTAACACTAACCTGATTATGGAATTCCAAATGTCAACAGACAAGGATAGGTTGGATATCCAAAAGGTGCATAAAGAAGTCGCATTGTCCTATTGGGGAAAGGGCAGGAGTATAGAAGAAACAATAATGACGATTGAAAAAAGTATCTGCTTTGGCATGTACGATGAAAAAGGGGAACAAATGGCTTATGCCCGAATAATGACCGACGGATTGGTTTTTGCCTACATTATGGATGTCGTCGTCTTTGACCCGTATAAAGGCAAAGGACTCGGAAAAAAGCTGATTAAGCATATTTTGGACCGACCAGATGTTAGTAAAGTCAATACTGTGGCACTCAAAACCATCGACGCACATCACTTTTATGAAAATTTAGGCTTTAAAAGGATAGGGGATTCGGAAATGTGGATGTCAATAGACCGAGTAAAATACGATTAGAAAATGAGATTGATTCCAGCAATAGACATCATTGAAGGGAAATGTGTACGCCTTTCCAAAGGAGATTACAAAACCAAAAAGGTGTATAACGAAAGTCCGTTAGAGATGGCCAAGGCCTTTGAGGCCCATGGTATCCAATATTTACATTTGGTGGATTTGGATGGTGCAAAATCCAAGCATATCGTTAACCATAAAGTTTTGGAGACCATCGCATCAAAAACCAACTTACAAATAGATTTTGGGGGAGGATTAAAAACTGACAAAGATTTACGCATTGCTTTTGAAAGTGGTGCCCATCAAATTACTGGCGGAAGTATTGCCGTAAAAGACCAAGAAACTTTTTTAAGTTGGTTGCAAAATTTTGGTGCAAATAAAATCATTTTAGGCGCTGATGCAAATAACGAAAAAATTGCAGTTTCAGGTTGGCAAGAAGAATCTGAACAAGAATTGTTACCTTTTATTCAGTTTTACCAAAAAGCAGGTATTGTGTACGTAATCTGCACGGATATTAGCAAAGATGGTATGTTGCAAGGCCCTGCTTTTGAACTCTATAAAAAGATATTGGACAATACTTCCAATATTAAATTAATCGCTAGTGGAGGTATTTCTTCATTTGATGAGTTGCCAAAACTTGCTGAAATTGGTTGTGATGGCACCATTATAGGAAAGGCCATTTATGAAAACAGAATCAGTTTAAAACAATTGGAACATTACATTCTCCAAAATGGATAAGGAAAAACAACTCCAAGAAGAATTGGTTTGGAATGCGGGGTATCGCATGAACGAAAGTCTTCGCATGATCAAAATCTGCTTAGAGCAATTGTCGGAAGATGAAATCTGGCAAAAACCCAACGAGTCTAGCAATAGTATTGGGAACCTCATACTTCATCTCTGCGGAAACATTACCCAATACGGTATTGCTTCCATTCAAAATTTGGAGGATACCCGCCAACGTCATCAAGAATTCTCAACAGTATCGGGATACACGAAAGCAGAGTTGGTCAAAAAACTTGAGGATACCATATCCGATGCAAAAAGGGCATTTTACGATGCTCCGCTCAACGAACTTTTACGTAAAAGAAACGTACAGGGCTTTAATTTTTCTGGTGTGGGCAACATTATTCATGTAACGGAGCATTTGTCTTATCACACAGGGCAAATAGCACTTTGGACAAAGATTTTGCAGAATAAAGATTTGGGGTTTTATGGAGACGTAGACCTGAATATAAAGAATGAAAGCTAGAGTTGGATATTTAGCCGATGAACTGGATACTATTGATAATTGCCGGATTCTTTGAAGTAGCCTTTGCAGCTTGTCTGGGAAAGGCCAAAGAAACGACCGGGACCGAAACCACTTATTGGTATATAGGATTTGCAGTTTGCCTGGCAATTAGTATGCTTTTGCTCGTAAAAGCCACACAAGAATTGCCAATAGGCACGGCTTATGCGGTTTGGACCGGAATTGGTGCAGTAGGAACGGTTTTAATAGGAATTTTTGTCTTTAAAGAACCGGCAACATTTTGGAGACTATTTTTTATTACCACATTAATTGCTTCAATTATCGGTTTGAAAGTAGTCTCACATTAAAAATAAACGTAAAATTCAGTAAGACGAAAGAAAAATAAATGCTTACAAAAAGAATAATTCCCTGTCTCGATATTAAAAACGGGAGAACCGTAAAAGGCATCAACTTTGTGGACCTACGTGATGCGGGAGACCCCGTGGAACTGGCGTCCATTTATGCCAAAGAAGGCGCTGATGAATTGGTTTTTTTGGATATTTCCGCCACCGAAGAGAAGCGAAAGACCTTGGCCGAACTGGTTTATCATGTGGCTGAGACCATCAATATACCTTTTACCGTGGGGGGTGGGATTTCTTCCGTGGAAGATGTGGATATTTTGCTGAAAAATGGCGCAGATAAGGTTTCTATCAACTCATCAGCGGTAAAACGGCCCGAATTGATCAACGAATTGGTGGCCAAATTCGGCTCGCAATGTATCGTTGTGGCTATTGATGGCAAACTAATCAACGGACAATGGAAAGTCCATTTGGTAGGAGGAAAGGTCCCCACAGAAATTGACCTATTTGAATGGGCCAAAGAAGTGGAAGAACGGGGAGCGGGAGAAATTCTGTTCACTTCCATGGACCATGATGGTACCAAAAACGGTTTTGCCAATGAGGCATTGGCCAAATTATCCGAATTGGTCAATATTCCTGTGATTGCATCAGGTGGAGCGGGTACCATTTCACACTTTACCGATACATTTAAGAATGGAAAAGCAGATGCCGCTTTGGCTGCCAGTGTTTTTCATTTTAAGGAAATTGAAATCAATAAACTGAAAAAAGAATTAAGGGAAAAAGGAATTCCTGTGAGAGTATAAAATCCACATCTCGACGCTCCTTCCACTACGCTCAGGAAGACAGCTCGATGTGACAAGCACAAAAAACATAAACTAAACACAATGAATTGAATCCATGGGTTTTGAAAAGCAATGGAATTGCAAATTGTTATTAAGTTATTCAGTTACTTAGACAGTATACTTTAATAACTCAATAATCCATAACCCAATAACTCTTATGATGATATTTGTAAAAACCGAAAGTCTTGCACTAAAGTGCATACCTACCTGCCGGCAAGGCAGGGTTTCAACTAACGATTGTGACCAATGAAAATAGACTTCAATAAAAATCCGGACGGACTAGTTCCAGCAATTATTCAAGATGCAACCACCAAAAACGTGTTGATGTTGGGCTATATGAACCAAGAGGCGTTTGAAAAAACCAAGCAGACACAAAAAGTCACATTTTTTAGCCGTTCCAAGCAACGATTATGGACCAAAGGCGAAGAAAGCGGCAACTTTTTGAATCTTGTGGGCATCCAAGTGGATTGCGACAACGACACCTTACTGGTAAAGGTAAATCCTGTTGGTCCTACATGTCATAAAGGAACCGACACCTGCTGGGCCGAAGAAAATGTTCAAGATTATGGCTTTTTGTCCACTCTGGAAGGTGTAATAGAATCCAGGAAAAACGACCAAGAGAATCCAGATAGCTACGTGACATCATTGTTTCGAAAGGGCATCAACAAAATAGCACAAAAAGTAGGGGAGGAAGCTGTGGAAACTGTAATCGAGGCCAAAGATGACAACGAGGAACTTTTCCTGAACGAGAGTGCCGATTTACTGTTTCACTACCTTATTTTGTTGCAGGCCAAAGGCTACACTCTGGATGATATTGCCCAAGTATTGGAAAAACGGCATTAAACAAATCCGTTAAGTTTTTTCTAAAGCCCTAGTCGTTACAGCGAAATGCCGTAAATTTATGTAATGGCTATGAACACAAGAAAAGGTTTTCGTTTTACCAATTACGAGGCTCCGGACCAAACCCCGTTCGAAAAACTCTTTGAGATTTTTCAGGAACTCGTTACCCATACCTCAGGTGATGTGGAGGAGGCTTTGGATTGGCTCCGTGAGCTCGACAAGGAATACAAGCTTACCGACGACAACTACACGATTGATGATTTTATAGAAGACCTTAAGGCCAAGGGGTACATCCGTGAGGAATTCGATATGGATGGGCCACAAGGCGACGAAGGTGAAGAGGGCGACGAAAGTGGTGGCGGGGGAAACCTCTCCATCACAGCTAAGCTGGAACGAATGCTTCGTCAAAGAGCCTTGGACCAAATTTTTGGCAAAATCAAACGAAGTGGCTCGGGAAACCATAAAACAGGCAAGTCAGGAAAAGGCGACGAACATACGGGTGAGTTTCGTGAATACCGTTTTGGGGACTCATTGGAACACATTAGCATGACGGAAAGTCTTAAAAATGCCCAAGTTAATCATGGGTTGGACAATTTTTCCTTGAGTGAAGAGGATTTGGTGGTAGAAGATACACAGCACAAAGCCCAAATGAGCACTGTACTTATGATTGACATCAGCCACAGCATGATTCTTTATGGTGAAGACCGCATTACTCCGGCAAAAAAAGTAGCGATGGCACTCGCAGAACTGATTACGACCCGTTATCCCAAGGACACGCTGGAAATTTTGGTTTTCGGAAACGATGCCTGGCCCATTCCCATCAAAGATTTGCCTTATTTACGAGTGGGGCCCTATCACACGAATACGGTTGCAGGGCTCCAATTAGCGATGGACATGCTCCGCAGAAAACGAAACACCAATAAACAGATTTTTATGATAACCGACGGGAAACCATCGTGCTTGCGACTTCCGAACGGAGATTACTACAAGAATAGCGTAGGATTGGATGAATACATCGTGGAAAAATGCTACGCCATGGCCCAACAGGCTAGAAAACTTCATATCCCCATCACCACTTTTATGATTGCCGAAGACCCTTACCTGATGCAGTTTGTGCGTGAATTCACCAAGGCGAACAAAGGAAAAGCCTTTTACACAGGCCTTAAAGGTTTGGGCGAAATGATTTTTGAAGATTACGAACAAAATAGAAAAAGAAGAATTAAAGGATAACACAATATATGAATTTGGACCATACCAACATTAAAACACTGGGTGAACTTAAATCAGCTGGTTATAAAAGCAAAAGCATTAAAGACGAACTCCGGGAAAACCTTTTGGAAAAAATATCCAAAGGAGAGCAAGTGTTCGAAGGTGTCTGGGGCTACGAAAATTCGGTGATTCCAGAGCTGGAGAGAGCCATTCTTTCCCGTCACAATATTAATTTATTGGGCTTGCGCGGACAGGCAAAGACCCGGTTGGCCCGTTTGATGGTACAGTTGTTGGACGAATGGATGCCCATTGTGCAAGGTTCCGAAATCCACGATGACCCATTGGAACCCATTTCTCGATACGCCACCGAGCTAATCAAAGAAAAAGGAGATGATACCCCTGTAAGTTGGGTACACCGAAGCGAGCGTTTCTATGAAAAGTTAGCCACACCCGATGTTACCGTAGCGGATTTGATTGGTGATGTGGACCCCATAAAAGCAGCCAACCTTAAATTATCCTATGCGGATGATCGTGTGATACATTTTGGAATGATACCCAGGGCCAACCGTTGTATTTTTGTAATCAATGAGCTTCCTGACCTGCAAGCTAGAATTCAAGTCGCTTTATTTAATATTTTGCAGGAAGGGGACATACAAATCCGAGGATTTAAACTTCGATTGCACCTAGATATTCAATTTGTGTTTACCGCCAACCCTGAAGACTACACCAACAGAGGAAGCATTGTAACTCCATTAAAGGATAGAATCGGTTCTCAAATTTTGACCCATTATCCTGAAAATATTGAGATTGCAAAGAAAATCACCAAGCAAGAAGCGCAACTAGACAAACGTCAATCTGATTTTGTGTATGTACCTGAAATCGCAATGGATTTATTGGAACAAATCAGTTTTGAAGCCAGAAAAAGTGAGTATGTTGATGCCAAAAGTGGGGTAAGTGCACGTATGAGCATCACCGCATTTGAAAATTTGTTGAGTACCGCAGAACGGCGCGCCATTATTGCTGGTGATAAGAAAACGACAGCCCGTTTAAGTGATTTCATGGGCGTGGTACCATCCATCACTGGAAAAATAGAATTGGTGTACGAAGGAGAGCAAGAGGGAGCGGGTTCCGTGGCGGAAAACTTAATTGAGGATGCAGCAAAGTCATTGTTCCCGAATTACTTCCCTAAAATTGATAAGCTTCAGCGTAAAGAGGAGGAAAACGAATACGATGAATTGGTCAGTTGGTTCTTTGATGGCGAGGGTTTCGACCTTTTGGATGATGAAAAAGAAGAAGATTACAAATCTAAATTGGATTCCATTGGTCCTTTGAACAATCTTTTAAAGGAATATCAACCCGATGCACCCAAAGAAGATTCTTATTTTTTGAAAGAACTGCTGCTCTGGGGATTGGTTGCCTATAAAAAATTGAGCAAGCATCGTTTTCAGCAAGGATATCAGTTTAAAGATTTGTATGGAAGTTACATTCGAGGACTGTAACTATTGCCAAATATTTAGATTGTCGTTATAATTTTCAAAATTGTAAACTCCCACATAGTGCTTTCTCAACCAAAATGAGTAAAGCGTTAAAATCGGCAGAATACTATTAAGCAATACAGAAAGAATTGCCATGGGTTTAAATGTGGCGGGTATTACATGTTCACCATACGTTTTGATGGAATTCAGAACCGTAATACTGTCATATACCTTAAAGACATACACAATCATGATGGCATAGAGCACATACTCTATATTTCGCATTTTCGGGTCTGGCAGCTCATGCTCGGTAATTTTAAACCAAATAACGTACAGGTAAAGAAAATGTACAGACGTGAGTATGGGAAAAATATAGTTGTCTGCTTTTAAAAAGTAGAATTGATTGGTATAAACACCATAAAAACTCAATACAATCAAGGTGAATAGCACAACCGTACTAGCCAGTATATTTCTTTTCCAGGTAATGATTTTTGACAGGGTATTCATATCAATCACAAGATTTTGGGACTTTATCTAACATAAAGAACAGGCTTTTTGGGATATTATTTTAAAGAAATCGACAACCCGTAAATAATGTTGGATAATGCGAAAAATCCGACATAAAAGCCATAAAAACCTATATAAATACCCTTACCTAATCAAATAAATCAGAGGACAAATAACGATCGCCACGGTCACAAACAATAGAAACGATAACCCCGCTTTCCAAAGTTTCTGCAAGACGTAATGCCACTGTAGCGGCTCCACCACTGCTCATTCCTGCAAAAATGCCTTCTTCTTTTGCCAGCTTTTTAGCCATTTCGGTGGCATCCTGTTCACTGACCTCCATTACCGTATCAACCTTTTTAGGGTTAAAAATCTTCGGAAGGTATTCTTGCGGCCACTTGCGTATGCCGGGAATTTTGGAATCATCGGTAGGTTGCACGCCCACAATTTGGATGTCGGGATTCTGCTCCTTTAAATAAGTGGAGGTTCCCATAATGGTTCCGGTAGTTCCCATGCTGGACACAAAATGTGTGATTTCTCCATTGGTATCCCTCCAAATCTCAGGGCCTGTTGTTTTGTAGTGCGCCTTCCAGTTGTCATCATTGGAAAACTGGTTCAACATTTGAAAACCTTCATCCTTTACTTTAGCCTCTGCATAATCCCGAGCACCTTCTATGCCCACATCGGCAGGGGTCAGCGTCACTTTTGCCCCATAGGCACGCATGGTTTGCACACGCTCTTTTGTTGAATTCTCGGGCATGACCAATTCAATATCAAGGCCAAAAAGACCTGCTATCATGGCCAATCCAATGCCCGTATTTCCACTTGTGGCCTCAATGAGCTTGGTACTTTTGGTAAAATCTCCACGTTCCAGACCGCTTTTGATCATATTCAATGCGGGTCTGTCCTTTACACTTCCTCCAGGGTTGTTCCCTTCAAGCTTGAACAGGATTTTTACATTAGGATTTGTATTCAAAACTTTGGATTCCACCAAAGGGGTGTTTCCGATAAGGTCTAGTATGCTGTTAGACATTTGGGGTTGTCTTTATTTTAATTTCTGGTTTATGATAAACGGTTGAATTCGCAGGAACGGACGACGTAATCCAAGCATTACCACCGATGACAGAGTTGGCGCCAACAACGGTTTCGCCTCCTAAAATAGTTGCATTGGCATAGATGGTCACATTGTTTTCAATGGTGGGGTGTCGTTTTGTTTTTTCTAAATTTTTGGCAACGTAAAGCGCCCCAAGCGTAACTCCTTGGTATATTTTTACATTGTCGTGGATTACTGCAGTTTCGCCAATTACGACTCCCGTGGCGTGATCTATAAAAAAAGATTTTCCGATCTTAGCTCCCGGATTAATGTCCACTCCAGTTTGTCGGTGCGCATATTCGGTCATCATTCTGGGGATTAACGGAACTCCTTCTTCATACAGTTCGTGCGCCAATCTGTAAATGGCAATGGCATAAAAACCCGGGTAGGCCATATAAATTTCCTGAATGGAAAGTGAGGCAGGGTCGCAATTCAATATGGCCTCAGCATCCAAATTCAAATTTTCTAAAATTTGCGGCAAATGGGAAATGTAATTATTCCAAAGCTCTTCACTTGGTTTCTCCAAATCCCAACAGGCCATATCCATTAATTGGTTGAATTTTTTCTCTAACAACTCCAGATTAACGGCCACAGGGGTATTGGCATCAAATAAAGTAAAAAAAAGCGTGTCGGTAAAATCCTCGGTTTCTTGCTTTAATCTATAGTCCAGATATGGCAATTTTTTATGCCTATTGAGTTCAGCTATTATTTTTTCTTTATCCATACTGCTCATTATTGTCTTAAAATTAGACAAATCCTTACCATACCCATGATAAAAAGTTAACTTTAGTTTAAAAATAACATATTATCGGTATATGACATCCAAGATTACGGTATCCAATGAGGTTTTTGATTTTTTGACGGAACTTAAAAAGAACAATAATAGAGATTGGTTCGAAGCCAATAAGCCCACTTTTAAAAAGCATCAATCCACGGTTAAGTTATTTTTTGAAGTGGTGAAGGAAAACTTGAACCACCATGATGAAATTGAAAAGATGAAATTGTTCCGTATTTATAGGGATGTTCGTTTTTCCAAGGACAAAACACCTTATAAAAGTCATTTTGCCGGTTCATTTTCTCGATTGGGCGCCCATTTACGTGGAGGCTATTACCTTCATTTAAAACCAGAGGAGTCGTTTTTGGCAACAGGATTTTGGGCTCCGAACAAGGAGGACCTCTTCCGAATTAGAAAGGAACTGGAGACGGATGCCTCCGAATTCAGGGAAGTCATCAATAAAAAAGAATTGAAAACAATTTGGGGCGAACTAACTGGTGATGAAGTAAAAACTGCTCCTAAAGGTTTTGACAAAGAACACCCTGATATTGACTTGATCAGAAAGAAACAGTTTGTATTTGTACGTAAACTTTCAGATAAAGAAGTACTTTCCCCATTATTTATTGACGAAGTGGACAAGTCGTACAGGGCTATTCGGCCTTATTTTGACCTAATGAGCGATATACTCACCACCAACTTAAATGGAGAATCAATTTTGTAATAAAGCTTCTTCCTCCAAAAGTTGAATATGGTCCTTTAATCGTTCCACCACCATGTTCATCATTCTTTTGTTCAATGCAGAAGAATTCGTAATGTAATCCCGATATTCATCCACGGTGAACTGTCCAATAATCATTCCCTTAAGGGAATTCCTGAATTTGATGTCCTTTTGGATAGCCCGCTCAATGTAGTGGAACTTTTTTTCCAAGGAAAGTTCGTAGAAAACACCCTTATGTTTGTTCGCATAGTTCTTGAAAGCCTCTACCAACAAATAGTTTTGAAGTTTGATCACGGGTCTCAGAGTCTTGTTCTGAAAATGTTCATCGAAACCCATTTGGCTGTTAAAATGTGACTCTGGAATGGTTGGACGAATGTCCAATCGACGGTCGGATTGTGAATCCATGGTTGTGATTTTTAATAAAATTACAGAATGATCAACCGCACACTTTTAAATATCGCAATAGTTGTCAACGATGTTATGAACAACTTAAAAATAAGGGCAAATTAGAATAGTTTAGAAATCCAATAAATGATTAGGCATAGCACACAGATGGAGAATTCGAGCATCAACCAATATCTAAATAGCTTGGAGAATTTAATAGATCTGTTGAAGAGTAACATGAACTAAATATAGCAAAAATATTGTTCATACCCTCTAAAAAACAGAGGTGTCATATTACGGTGTTAACATTAGCAATCTAAAAGATTCATTATCTTCGTTTTTTACAAAATATTGGTTATGAATATTCAAGCGGAAAAAATAGAACTGGTAAAAATGTTGTTGAACACTAATGACCCCAAGATTATTCAATCAATCAAACGAATTTTCAAAAAGGAAGGTTCAACTGATTTTTGGAATGAATTGACTACCGAGCAACAAGCTGAAATAAATCAAGGAGTTTCTGAAATTGAAAATGGAGATGTTGTAGACTTCGACTCATTTATGGCAAAGCATAGATAAGAATGAAATTCGGCAAAGTAGACCATCCAGAACATATAGATTTTACCATCCCACCAGACCACCCCGATACTCCCGTGGTGCTATCCAATAACAAAACGGGAGCGGAAACCAAGATTTACGTGGGCTGTGCCAAGTGGAACAGGCAAGATCTAAAGAATTTCTACCCGAGAGGAACAAAAGACGAATTGGAATATTATGCTTCGCAATTCAACAGTATTGAGCTAAATGCTACGTTCTACCGTATTTTTCCTGCAGAACAATATGAAAAATGGCGGGACAAAACACCTGAAGGTTTTAAGTTTTTTCCAAAAATGACCAATGAAGTGAGTCATCTTCGCCGTTTGAACGATAAAGCGCTTCAATCTGCAGACCGCTATTTGGAAGTGACCGCTTTGTTAGGAGAAAAATTGGGCACCATCTTTTTGCAAATGCACAACAATTTTGGACCCAAAAACTGGGATAGGGTAGTACGCTTTGTGGAATATTGGCCCAAAGAGTTTCCATTGGCCATGGAATTCAGACATACAGATTGGTTCAACGATGAAAAAGTGGCGCAGGAACTCTATCATTTATTGGAAGAGAACAACATTGCCAATATTTTGGTGGATACTGCAGGTAGGCGAGATCTTATGCACATGCGCCTGACCAATAACGAAGCTTTTGTTCGCTATGTGGGAGCCAATCACAAATCGGATTATCTCCATTTGGACGATTGGATCGAGCGTTTGTCCACTTGGAAGTCCTTGGGATTGGAGAACATCCATTTTTTTGTACACCAAAACCTTGAACTGGAATCCCCATTATTATCGGCGTACTTTATAGAGCAATTAAATGCTGCAATGGGCTGCGATTTGCATATTCCCAAGACAACTTTGCCCCCACAAAAGGATTTGTTCAGTTAAAACACCTCTAATTGATCAAGTTCAAAATCTTGGGCAATCAAAATTAATTACTCCATATTTGGTGACCAGCAAATATTTCAAATTCGTAATTCGCATAAATTAAAGCGATTAACAAGAAAATCTTCAAAGGATTGGGCTAACTTTGTAAGAGAATTCTAAACATTTCAACTATGCGATTCCATACTAGAAAATGGGTAAAGCCAGAGGACCTGAACGCCAATGGTACGCTCTTTGGAGGTAAAGTCCTTGCTTGGATTGATGAAGAAGCTGCATTGTACAGTATTATTCAACTCGAAAGCAGAAAAATCGTAACCAAATACATGTCCGAAATCAATTTTATGAGTACTGCCAAAGAAGGCGATATCATAGAAATTGGTATTGAGGTCATAAAATTCGGGGTCACCTCAATTTCCTTAAACTGCGAAGTTAGAAATAAGATGACCCACGAAAGTATTGTTACGGTGGACAATATTATTATGGTCAATCTAGATGAGCATGGTAATCCCAAGGCCCACGGGAAAACGAAAATAGAATACGTTAAAGACCGTTTGGCCAAAAAGGAAAAAGAAGAGGAGAAGTCCGCTTCTTAATTCAAGGCTTTGGCCACGGCCTGAACCTCGTCCAACACCCTTAACAGGTTACCGCCCCACAATTTGGCTATTTCTTCTTCGGTATAGCCTCGTTTTACCAGTTCCAAGGTTACGTTGAAGGTCTCAGAAGCATCTGACCAGCCTTCTATGCCGCCACCTCCATCAAAATCGGAGCTGATGCCTACGTGGTCAATTCCGATTAAATCCACCATATAGTCAATGTGGTCCACAAAGTCGGATACATTTACCGCAGGCGGTACATTAGGGTCGGTTTCGGCCAACTCTTCACCAATGCCCATCACCTTTCGGTAGTTGGCAAAGAATTCCTCACGCTGCTCATCGGTCAAAGAAGAGAACTGGGAACGCTCATACCAAGCCACATCCAATGAATCGGCTACTTTTTTATAGACTTCGGTCATATAGGCAGAACGGGCTTCGTGCTTTTCGGTGTTTAAATAAGAACTAAAGGCAACGGTTTGCACCACGCCTCCGTTTTCTTTCATCAATAGCAATTGTTCATCATCCAAATTACGGCTGTGGTCGCAAAGTGCCCTGACCGAAGAGTGCGAAGCAATAATGGGAGTTTTGGTCAACTCGATAATTTGTTTCATGGCTTCTTTGGATGGGTGCGAAACATCGATCATCATTCCTACACGGTTCATTTCGGCAACAGCTTCTTTACCCAGGTCACTTAAGCCATTATGCAGCCAAACACTGTCTTTTTCGCCTGTATTGGAATCACTGAATTGGCTATGGCCATTGTGCGATAGGGACATATATCGAGCTCCTCTTTTTTGATATTCTTCAATTTTGGAAAGATCTTCACCGATCGGATACGCATTTTCCACACCGATCATGGCCACTTTTTTGCCTGACGCCACAATTCTTCTCACGTCATCGGAAGTCAATGCCAATTCAATCTGGTCTGGTGCAATCTCCTCACAAAGCCTGTGGATGGCCTCAAATTTTGAAATGGCATTTTCGGAAGCCTTGGCATAACCTTCGGCGGTTAATGTGTCCTGACCTGTATAAACAATAAGCCAAGCTACATCCAATCCACCTTCCTCCATTTTCGGAATATTGATTTGGGTTTCCAGTCGTTGGGTGTAATTGATGCTGTCCGTAAAATTCTGCACGTTGATATCGTCGTGGGTATCAATCGTAATTACGGAATCGTGGATTCTTTGGGCTTTTTCTTCCAAGGCTTCTGAGTTTTCAGGTTTTTTTTCTCCGCAAGAAATCAATAGGGAAAGGCTAAAGAATAGATGAAAATATTTCATGGTTGGTTTTTTTACACATACAAATAACGCAATTTGACAACAAAATCCGAATGCTACGGAACAATAAATTGTAATCCCTTAGTATAATCAACATTTTTAGTTAGTGATAATTGATTAAAGCAAAGAATTGGGAACACGCGAATTGTTGACATATCTGGAAAAACTGGAAATAGGATTAAGTTCATTTTCTTATGAGGAATTGGGCGTTGTGGAGGCAGGAGAGCTTAAAAAATCTTTTGAAGTTTTTAAGATGGGACTGGAGAACAAGGTTTTTGGTGTCTCAGAAATGAGACAACTTGAAAATATATACCAAAAAATAGGTATACAAAGCCTGGACAACAAACAATTAACCGAATCCGATAACACCAAGTTTTTAGCTCTTATCAGAGCAATGGAAGATACCCCTCTATCCAATGAACAAAGTGCTATTATGACGGAACTTAAAAAACTGGTGCAGAATCCGCAGGGTGACAAAACCCAACATTCTGATAAAAATACCGACAGTATGTCTACCGATTTTAAATTTATAGAAAAAAGCTTGCAAGCTGGTTTAGTTGGACAAAAGATTGACCTTAAACCTGTTTTGGAAGATTGCATGGGGCAGATGGACCTATTGGAAGAATTGGTCCGTATGTTCAAACAGAACGTTTGGGAATTTATAGGTAGTGCCAAGGTTAATCTAATGAGTGAAAACTTTGCTGAACTGGAGCTTGCGTGCCAAAAAATAATGCCATCGTTGCGCATGATGAAAACCTTGGGCCTTTTGGAAGTGACCCAACAAGTTTCCAGACTCTGCAAAACAGACAAGGACGTAAAACACCTTACTTTTTTATATGACCAATTTCTTCAAGAATATCCGCGTGTACAAGAGCAGATAGATTTTGAAATGGAAATGTTCCGAACAATGTAAAATACCTACAACATGCTGAACAACGAACTTCCCGCGTATCTACAAAGTATATTTTATCCCTTGTTTCAACATACCAAGGATGTTGATTGCCAATTAATGTTATTGGATGAAATGTTAGAAGTAGGGGATAGGAAAGAAATTCCTTTTCTTTCTGAGTTGGAATCCCATGAAAATCCAAAAATCAGTAATAAAGCATTTCAAATCAAAAATGAATTACAATCCAAATTGGGTGTAATGTCCGATACCGAACGACGAAGGTTGCCAATGAACCTGTGTTTTATTTATGATGAATTCAACATAAGGCCAAGCAAAGTGGACAAAGACCTTGATTTTGAGGTAGAACTGGATATTTTAAACACAAAGTAAGGGTTTTACCACATTTTATAAGAACAATATAATCTTTAAAATAAAATTACGTTATACCTAAAACCCCGAACAAAAACCGAAGATTACCATGTTATACGATACCTACGGCGAAGAATACTTGGCATTTTTACAGGAACTGAACGAAATTTTGGCAGTAAACGAACTTGCCGAACTTGATTACCTATAGTTGACAAACAACCCAAAATTTGTTACCATGAAAAACCATAACAAAGAAAACACGGCCTACTTAAATTTTATTCAAGATTTGAAAGACATGCTCACCGACTTTGACATTAGTCTTTTGAGCAAATCGTGATGTTTTTTAAGTGAATATCATGGAAAAGGGGATGTTGAATTGATTACAACATCCCCTTTTTTATTTATAACCATTTAGCATCTTATCCCAAATAAGATTTTAATATCTTACTTTTTGAGGTATGCCTTAATTTTCTGATTGCTTTTTCACGGATTTGACGCACACGCTCTCTGGTCAGATCAAATGTGCTGCCAATTTCTTCCAAGGTCATAGAGGGTTGATCACCAATTCCATAATACAGTCTTACCACATCGGCCTCTCTTGGAGATAGTGTATCCAATGCCCTGTTTATTTCGGTGTTCAAAGACTGGTGCATCAAACCTTTGTCCGGTTTTGGGGAATCTCCAGCGTTTAGCACATCATACAAATTGGATGTTTCTCCCTCTTTTAAAGGAGCATCCATAGATACGTGCCTGCCAGTATTCTTCAAAGATTGTTTTACTTCGGAAACCGTCATGTCCAATTCCTTGGCAATTTCTTCGGGAGACGGTGGACGCTCGTGCGCTTGTTCCAAGTAAGAGAATGTTTTTTTTATCTTGTTTATGGACCCGATTTTGTTCAAAGGCAATCGAACCACACGGGATTGTTCTGCCAAGGCTTGCAGAATGGATTGGCGAATCCACCAAACCGCGTAGGAAATAAATTTAAATCCTCGGGTTTCATCAAATCGTTTGGCAGCTTTTACCAAGCCAACGTTCCCCTCGTTGATCAAATCGGGCAATTTTAAGCCCTGATTTTGGTATTGTTTTGCCACAGAGACCACAAACCTTAGGTTAGCGTTCGTTAGTTTTTCCAAGGCAGCTTGGTCTCCGGCCCTAATCTTCTGTGCTAGCTCAACTTCCTCCTGCGCGGTGATCAGATCAATTTTACTAATGTCCTGCAAGTATTTGTCAAGTGATTTGGATTCCCGGTTGGTGACCTGTTTAATGATTTTTAGCTGCCTCATTCTTATATCTGGTTTAACAAGTGTTATAAGCTATCATAATACATTATAATCTCCATTTTTCCAAGTCCAAAATGTTATTGTTATCAAAATGTTATAAGCACAGACATCAATCACTGAAAAAAAAGGATTCAACAAGGGTTGTTGATACTATTTTAATATAAAAGCCTCCGAGTATTGGTCTCAAGCGCAAAAAACCTCTAATTTTGTAGGGTTTTTTATTTAAGAACCCTTAACGCAATTTCCCTTTGGAGGTAAACAAAGAAATCAAGAAGAAAACATTATACGATTATCAGGAAGAAGACCTGAACAAAATCTTCAAACACTTGGAAAAACTCCCTAAGGGCACCAATATTTTGTACCAATTGCCCACAGGAGGTGGTAAAACCGTGGTTTTTTCCGAGATAACCCGAAGGTTTATTGAGCAGACAGGTAAAAAGGTGATGGTGCTTACCCACCGTATTGAGCTCAGTAAACAAACATCCAAAATGCTCCACGGGTTCGGTGTGGCCAATAAGGTAATTAACAGCGAGGTCAAGGAACTTTACGACCAGGACAACTATATGTGCTTTGTGGCCATGGTGGAAACACTGAACAATAGGTTACAGGAAGAAAAAGTAAAAATCAACAATATTGGTCTGGTCATTATAGATGAGGCCCACTACAATTCCTTTAGGAAACTTTTTAAATATTTTGAGGATTCCACAATTTTGGGCGTAACGGCAACACCGTTGAGTTCCAACATTAAACTTCCCATGAAGGACAATTATAAGCATTTGATCATTGGGGAGTCCATAAAATCGTTGATAAACAAACAGTTCTTGGCCAAGGCCAACCTTTATAATTACGATGTTAGCCTACGAACCTTAAAACTTGGCATCAATGGAGATTATACCGTAAAGTCTTCCGATGAGTTTTACAGTGCTCACAGTATGTTGGGCAAATTGCTCACCGCTTACGAAGAGATTGCCAAGGGCACAAAAACACTGATTTTCAATAACGGTATCAATACCTCTTTGTATGTGTACGAGACCTTTAAAAAGGCCGGTTACAACGTTAGGCACTTGGACAACAAGAATACAGCTACCGAACGAAAAGAAATTCTGGATTGGTTTGCCAAAACACCAGACGCCATTTTAACCTCGGTAAGTATTTTAACCACAGGTTTTGATGAGCCTACCGTGGAAAGTATTATCCTAAATAGGGCTACACGTTCGCTTACTTTATATTTTCAGATGATAGGAAGGGGCTCCAGGGTGCTGCCTAACAAAGATGAGTTCAACGTTATTGATATGGGTAACAACATTGCCCGTTTTGGTCCTTGGGATGCACCGGTAGATTGGCAGGAAATATTCCACTTTCCAGACTTTTATCTGGAAAACATTAAAAATGATGAGGAAATCGAGCGTGATTTTGTGTACGAGATGCCCGATGAGCTCCGTGCCAAATTCAGTAAGTCCGACAACATTACGTTTGATGTAAAGGCGGAGTACAAAAAAATATTCGCACAAGGTAAAAAATCCAAGGTTGTACTGGAAAAAAGTATAGAACAACACGCCCAAATATGTGTGGAAAATAGCGAAGATGTATTCGATGCCCGTATTTTGGCCAAGGAACTCAAAGATGAGATTTCCTATCGCGTAAAACAGTATTCGTATTGCATTATGAACAACACCAAAAACTACAAGGAGTGGTTGGAAGAAGATTATGAACGAAAGCTCCGCTCCAGTATCTCCAAAATGTTTGCAGCGCGGATGTAGTTGGTTATTGAGTTTGGAGGTTGATGCTCGGTGCTCGATGTTAGGTGTTCTGTTATTTGGTTATTGAGGTTTCGGTTTTCTGTTCCCTGACTCTTGTCTATTTTTCTGTGGTCTAGTTTCAGGCTTATTTATTTGGAACTTGTCTGCCAGAAAGAAGAGCGTCCTGTATCTTGGTCCCTAAATCCTTATTCTTGTACTTGACACTTGTTGACTACCAACTGCCCACTGCTTACTGCGTTCTTGAACTTGAGTTTGATGCTTGAACTTGACACTTGGATTTGATCCTTGTCACATCGAGCGCAGTCGAGATGTCTTTTGATTATTGTATGTACACTTACTACTTTTACCTATAATCCATAATCTTTTACCTATAATCCATAATCTTTTACCCAACTACCCTTAACCCAACATGCAAAAAAAACTCCTCGTAATCGGTTATGTATGGCCCGAGCCCAACACCACGGCTGCCGGCAGCCGAATGCAACAATTGCTGGGAACCTTTATAACCTTTGGTTATAAAATCACGTTTGCCAGTACCGCCAGTAAAACCGAGTATAGTTTAGACTTGCAACAAATGGGGATTCGGGAGGTTCCCATACAGCTTAACCATTCCAGTTTTGATGAATTTGTAAAAAAACTATCTCCCGATATAGTGTTGTTTGATCGTTTTATGATGGAAGAACAATTTGGATGGCGCGTAGCGGATTTTACCCCGAATGCCATCCGCATACTGAATACCGAAGATCTACACTCGCTGCGAAAGGCTAGGGAAGAGGCCCATAAAAAGAAGGAATCCTTTACGCTACAACATTGGAAAAACCACCCGATGACTTTACGGGAAGTGGCCAGTATTTATCGTTGTGATCTTAGTTTGATGATTTCCAGCCACGAAATGGAAATTTTACAACAGGAACTAAAGATTCCTGCTGAATTGTTGTTCCATTTACCTTTTATGGTTGATGTTTCAGAGATATCCAAAGATAAATTGGCCCCGTTTGATGCTCGAAAAGGCTTTGTAAGCATAGGCAACGGAAAACATGCACCCAATGTGGATGCCGTTCACATCTTGAAGCAAGAGATTTGGCCCAGGATACGCAAACAACTACCGGAAGCCGAAATGCACATCTATGGAGCATACTTACCCCAACAATTAAACGAAATGCACAACCCCAAAACCCGTTTTTATGTACACGGATGGGCAGAAGACGTAGATGCAGTACTCCAAAATGCCCGAGTACTACTGGCACCGCTTCAATTTGGTGCGGGAATCAAAGGAAAATTATTGGATGCCATGAAAACGGGCACCCCAAACGTGACCACATCCGTTGGCGCGGAGGGTATGCACGGCGACCTGCCTTGGAACGGTACAATTACTAATGATTGGGACAGGTTTGCCCAAGCCGCAGTGGATTTGCACCAAAACCCGACCGCTTGGGAAAACGCCCAACGGCGAGGAAGTGAATTGCTTCAAACTTTTTATGACAAAGAAAGCATGCAAACCCGATTAAAAGAACGGTTACAACAACTAAGCAAAGCTTTGCAAACCCATCGTACACAAAATTTTATAGGGAAATTACTACAGCATCAAACCATGGCCAGCACCAAGTATATGGCAAAATGGATTGAAGCAAAGCAGAAGGAGTAGTTCGATATGGCTTTAAAAAGTTGTATGGACATGCCATTAACCTATCAGCCAGGGAGCAGCTACAACAGGCACGTTCAGAAGTAGTGTAATTATTTGATTATCAGATAATTAATTCGTATATTTAGGTATAACAAAACCCCGAAAATGAGTCTCTAGCTCGAAAAACGGGGTTTTTTTAATCTTCAAGTATGCACAAATTACGAAGAA
>NZ_JBSXNR010000063.1:0-45690 GCF_056857735.1 Flagellimonas sp. L-11 | reverse complement strand
ATCCAAGGCCGGATATCCCTCGCTACTGGAGTACTATGCTAAAGTAAAACACATAAATTAAGGAACCGCCCAGTACGGAACCGTATGCTGGGTGGTGTGGAAGGTCGGAACGGGAAGTAATCCCGTTCCTCCTATCCGATTTCGGAAACAATAGGCAACAACATTAAAATGATTTATAAAATAGTCCTGTTCTTTAATCTAATATCATTGGCTTTGGCCATTTACATATTGATATCGTATTTAATAAGCAGAAATAAGGATAAGGACATGCAAAATCAGGATGATGCTATATAAACACTATCCATGTATTATCCATTTCTGCCAAGTTGTACCGTGGTCTTTTTTCCTTGTGACCGTATAATTGGGAATAATGAAAGGCTGCTTCGGCAGCCTTTCTTGTATAAAAATTACACAGGCTGTTTACCGAATTACACACTTTTACACAGTGCTTCAAAACAGCTTAAAATTATAACCAACTAATAAACAACAATGTACGTGTATTTGATGTGTGATTTTAGAATTGGCACTATGTTTTCACATAGTTAGTCAAGTTTAACAATTAAAATCATATACCATGAAAAATTTAGCTTTAGCAACAGTACTATCATTTGTAGGAATCACAGCATTTGCCAATGTGGAAACCCCAGAATTGGAAAATAATAGCGCAATGGAAATCGTACAGGGGGATTTTGAAGAGATCAGCGTTTCCGACCTTCCATCGGCAGTAACAAGTGCTGTGGAATCAGATTACCCTACGGCTACGATCAGTAAGGCGTACAAAAATGACCAAGATCAGTACAAATTGGACCTTACCCTTGAAGATGGTACAACAGGAACTGTGTATGCCGATGCCGAGGGGAATTGGATTGACATGTAATTAGTTTTATCACCCCACAATAGTTAGTTTGGTTGGAAAAGGGCTGCTTCGGCAGTCCTTTTTTTTGTGATAATTTTATCAAAATGGAAAAGTCCCAAAAAGAGCCAGGGCCGTATATTAAATAACTGAGATATGCCCAAAATCTTGATAATCGAGGACGATACTGCTTTTTGTCAAATGCTTCAAAAGTTTTTGACCAAGAACGGTTTTGCCGTATCAGTAAGTTATTCCATTAAGGAGGCAGAGGAATATCTAGCGTCATCTACCTTCGACATAATCCTATCCGATGTTAGATTGCCGAAAGGAAACGGGGTTACTTTGCTTCCCCAGGTAAAACGCGAGTCACCAAAGACCCAAGTTATTTTAATGACAGGATATGCCGAGGTGAAGACTGCGGTAAATGCCATTAAAAAGGGTGCTTTCGATTATATATCAAAACCTTTTACACCAGAAGAAATACTTTCCGTAATTAAAGATGCCCTGCGCTCCAAAGTGACGGATTTCAAAGTTTCTCGCGAAAGCTCAAAATCGACTGAAGCGAAGAAGGGCTCGATCAATTTTTTAAAAGGTCAAGGAGAGAAATCCAAGAAACTCCAACAGTATGTGGAGCTGGTCGCTCCTACAAACATGTCCGTTTTACTAACGGGCGAAAGTGGTACGGGAAAAGAAGTCACCGCCAAGGCCATTCACCGGGCAAGCAAGAGAAATAATCAACCGTTTGTAGCGGTAGACTGTGGTGCCATACCAAAAGAAATTGCCACCAGCGAATTTTTTGGCCATGTAAAGGGCAGTTTTACGGGCGCCATAGATGATAAACAAGGCCATTTTGAAGCGGCCAACGGAGGAACCCTTTTTTTGGATGAGGTAGGGAATCTATCCTACGAACATCAAATTCAGCTACTTAGGGCCATTCAAGAGCGTAAAATAAAACGAGTGGGCAGTACCAAAGAAACCCAGTTGGATATCCGCATTATTGCTGCCACAAACGAAAATCTTTCCGAAGCTGTGGAAGAAGGTGGTTTTAGGGAGGATTTGTACCACAGACTCAACGAGTTTTCCATTGAAGTGCCATCCTTGAGGGATAGGCGAGAGGATATTCTTCTATTTGCAGATTATTTTCTGGCCGAAGCCAATTCCGAATTGGATAAGAATATTTTAGCGTTTTCCGATCAAACCAAGCGAATCCTTCAGGAGTATGATTGGCCGGGAAATTTGAGGGAAATGAAAAATGTGATCAAAAGGGCCGTTCTTTTTTCTGAAACGGAAACCATGTTCCCAAATGCTTTGGCAGAAGGAGTCGTAAAAGGAGCAAGTAAATATGAAGAGGTCAATTTTTCTAAATCCGATTATGAGAAGGAGCGGATTCTGACCGCCTTAAAGCAGACCAACTTTAACAAAAGCAAAGCGGCAAAGCTACTGCAGATCACTCGCAAGACGCTTTACAACAAAATCAATCAATATCAATTGAATGTATAGCTAAATAATTTTGGATTTCAGTTTCCAAATTGGACAGCACTTTTTTTAGTTCCGAAAGAATTTTGAACGTTTTTTCACCTTTTGTATCATCGGAAATATTTTCCAAAAGTTCCAATAAGTGGATGGCATCTTGTATTTCCAACTGTCTGAACATGGGCAACATTTTGTGGGATGTAGCCCTAATATCCGTATAATCTTTATCGCCAACGGCGGAAAGCAAAAACGCTAGATTCTTTTTCGTATTCTCCAAAAACACTTGTAAAACTTCCTGAATGGCATTTGGATCATCCAAAAAGGGTGAAATATTTTTAAGAGTGAACATGGAAGACTCCGAAGCAGGAATTGCATTGGACAAGGCCACCTTTTCTGTCGATTTTAAAACGCGCAGGAGGGAATTGGCCGTAAATGGTTTTTGCAGCACATCCGAAAAACCAGGCTCTAAGTAGTCTGCTTTATTGCCGATTTGTTGTCCGGTCATGGCAATTACGGGATTTTTATATCCAATGCTTTTAATTGTTTTTAGCACGGAAAAACCATTTGTAGTGGGCATTTGAATATCTGTCAGCACAGCATCGAACTGGTGGATTTTTGATAGCTCAAAATCATCAAAATTCAAAATAGTTTTTGTTTTGATATCGTTGATTTTACAAACCTCGGAGATAAGGCCAAGCATGTTTTCATCATCATCAATAACCAAAATGGAAAGCTCTTTGGGTTTGGAAATAAACGCTTTGGAATCATTTTCAACCACTTCGATTTTAGAAAACTCAACAGGAATCCGAACAGTAAAAGTACTCCCTTTGCCTACTTTGCTCTTCAAACTCAATGTACCTCCCAGTAATTCTGTCAGTTTTCTGGAAATGGTAAGCCCCAGCCCATACCCGATCTGGGCTTTCTGGGAAGGAGCTTCTGCTTGTGTAAACTCTTGGAAAATGGCTTCCTGCTTTTCGACAGCGATTCCTATACCCGTGTCCTCAACATCAATCCTCACCCATGTAGCTTTGTTCTTTTCTTCCACTACCGCAGCAACCCTGACATGGCCAGAATCTGTAAACTTAAAGGCGTTACCAATGAGGTTGGTAAGTATTTGCCGTATTCTAAAAGGATCGTTTATGATAGGCTTTTTTAAGTCGTCGGCTATTTTCAATTGGAGCAATACTCTTTTTTTTGATTGTATTTCTTCAAAATCAACCGCAGTTTCTTCTATTAATTGGAATAGGGCAAAAGGCACCTTGTCCAACTGGATTTTTCCCGCCTCCAGTTTGGAATAGTCCAAAAGGTCGTTTACCAAATTATCTACATAGCCAGAAGAAGACTTGATTTTCTTAAGGTAGTTCAGTTGTTTCGTGCTCAATCCACTTTGCTCGATCAAGTCGGAATAGCCCCTGATGGTATTCAGCGGTGTTCTTAGGTCGTGGCTAACGGTCGAGATTAATTGTTCCCTGCTTTTTAAAAGTGATTCGGAATATTTTTTGGCCTTTTCGAGCCGTTCTCGGTATTGCTGTGCTTTCCAGTAATCCTTGGAAATCATGAGCGTAAACAATATTACTGTTATTAGCCCTAGAATAACAGCTCCGACTGCCAAGCGAGAGCTTTTTTTCAATGCCTGCTCTTGCTTAAGACTGTCCAGACGGGTATTCAGTGCCATTTCCTGCTCAAAGTCGGATAAAATGCCCCGCATTTTTTGTGAAAGCTCTAGGTCGGTCCTATAAATTTGAAGTTCTTTTTGCAATACGGTTCGTTCGGCCGTAACTGTTTCGGTCTTGGCTTTGTTTAAAATAGCTTTGGATACTTCTAAAATGGAGTCGATATTTTTGGCTGTCGCATTACCATCGGAATTTGGAATATTCTTGTTGAGTATGGCGACGTACTCTTTGATGTATTCTTGGGTTCTAGTAGGCAATTTGTCAAAATTCGGAGCAAAGGTCTCCGGGGTAATTCTGCCCATGTCCACTTCCATCTCATGGAAAGCCTTTAAAACTGAGTCCAAAGAAGTTTTATTTTCGTTCCTAACCTTTAGTTTTCGTAGTTCGGCATTATTAAAAACCTTTTGCTTTAATAATTCCTGAACACTGTCCAACCTAAGATTTAGACTGCCACTGTTGGTTTGCGCCAATGGTTTAAGGGAGTCGATGAACTGGGTAATGGAGTCCACCTTTTGCGCATAGTATTTTAAATCCTGCGGTTTTTTGGTCTGTAAGGCCAACTTGGATAAGTTTTCGGCATCATAGAGTTGTGTGAGCAACCTGTTGGTCTTCAGTAGTTTTTCGTTGCTCTCTCCTTGATTTTTTGCAGAAGCATAGCTTTTGAACTCATTATAGATAAAGAATGCAGCCAAGGTTGCCAAAACTCCAAGCACTGCATAACTCAGTATAATTTTAAGGGTAAACCTTTTTTTGGATTTAGGGTGCATACCATTATATACGCAGGCACTTGGGGGTCATGGTTGTTATCAAAAGTTAAATTTCCAAGATGTTTTTTATGAAAATCAATATTCGCATCATACATTTGTGGCATCTCAAAGGGGTGCTTTTTACCAAAAGGCTGAGATTATACCCAATGAACCTGGGCGGGTAATGCTGCCAAGGGAATGCGCAAGTCGCATCTTGGAATTTCTATGTTTCTTTTAGAAACAACAATCAATTATCAACAAAGAATAATGACCCCTTTTATTCGTAACATTTTTACGAATGAAACTCTATTCAATTATTCAAAAAAGAGCCGTTTTTGGCTCAATGCGACCGACAAAAAACAATCAAGGGAACCGCATTAAAACATTATGTGCAACAGTGGCCCTAGGTGGGCTGGCGTTTACCATGAGCGCCCAAGAAGAACCGATTGACAGTCTTGAAGGAGAAAAAGTGGTGCTCGACGAAGTTTTGGTACAATCGGTAAGGATAACCAAGGATTTTCCCATTACTTTTTCCGATTTGGATAAGGTGGAACTAGCTCCGCGGAACTTAGGTCAAGATATTCCGATTCTAATGAATTTTATGCCCGCGGTTGTCACCACCTCCGACGCCGGAGCTGGCGTGGGATACACGAGCATGCGCGTTCGTGGTAGCGATGCAACACGGGTAAATGTTACCATTAATGGTATTCCGTACAATGATGCGGAATCGCACGGAACCTTTTGGGTAAACATGCCCGATTTTGCCTCCTCCACCCAAAGTTTGCAGTTGCAGCGAGGTGTGGGAACTTCCACCAATGGGGCCGGGGCATTTGGTGCTAGTTTGAACATGCTCACGGATGCTTTTTCTGAGGAATCGTATGCCACAATATCATCATCCGTAGGAAGTTTTAATACGCTTCGGAACAATGTAAAGTTCAGTACGGGATTGATGAACGATTATTTTGAATTTTCTGGGCGATTGTCCAGGGTCACATCCGATGGTTATGTGGACCGAGCGGCTTCGGAATTGGATGGCTATTTCCTGCAAGGTGCCTACAAGGATGACAATACCCTGATCAAAGCTTTGCTTTTTGGAGGGCATGAGGTTACTTATCAAGCTTGGAATGGAATAACAGCAGAACAGTTGGAAGACAATCGCACTTACAATTCCGCAGGGGAGTACACCGATGATGGCGGTAACACTCAATACTACGAGAACGAAGTGGACAATTACAAGCAAGACCATTTTCAACTACATTGGTACGAAACCTGGAATTCTGCTTGGAACACCCATTTGGCCGTACACTACACACGCGGAAGAGGTTTTTTTGAACAATTTAGGGAAGACGACGATTTTGCCACCTATGGTTTGGAGCCCATTACGGTAAACGGCGATTTAGTGGAAACCACGGATTTGATTCGTCGTAGATGGTTGGACAATGATTTTTACGGAACCATTTTTTCAGCCACTTACAATAACGAGAATCTCGAACTGATTATGGGAGGTGGTTACAACGAATACAAAGGCGACCATTTTGGTGAAATTATTTGGGCCGAGTATGCCAGTGGCAGCGAAATAAGGGACAGGTATTACGATGATAATTCCACCAAAACCGATTTCAACGTTTATACCAAGGCGAACTACAAATTAACGGACCAATGGTCCTTGTTCGGAGATGTGCAATACCGTGGGGTAACCTACGAAGCAAATGGTGAAGATACGGGCTTGGTGGATGATTCCTTCAGCTTTTTCAATCCAAAGGCAGGTGTTACCTTCGATTTAAACCGTAACAACAACTTCTATTTTTCTTATGCGCGAGCCAACAGGGAGCCCAACCGTAATGATTATGAAAGCGGCAGCCCAAAACCAGAAAAATTAAACGATTTTGAGCTGGGATGGCGTTACATTTCGCCAAGTTTCCAACTGAATACCAATGTGTACTACATGCGGTACAAAGATCAATTGGTATTGACCGGCGAGTTGAACGATGTAGGGGCACCGTTGAGGTCCAATGTGGGTGATAGTTACCGTTTGGGTCTGGAGATCGATGCGAGCATCAGGCTGTCCAATGCGTTTCAGTGGAGACCAAATATTGCTTTGAGTGATAACCGAAATATCGATTTCTTCTTTGAGCGTGATGGAGAACTTCAAAATTTGGGGAATACTAACATAGCCTACTCGCCACAATTAATTGCGGGCAATATTATTTCCTATCAACCCAATGCAAATTTTCAGGTTTCGTTGTTGTCAAAATTTGTGGGGAAGCAATATATGGGTAACATCGACTCGGAGACCTCTGTTTTGGATGGTTATACCCAAACGGATTTCAATGTTCAGTATACCATCAACATAAACTCTTTTGTGGAAAGTATTGGGATTTCCGGTCTGGTGAACAATATTTTTGATGCTGACATTGTCTCCAACGGCTATTTTTACACCTTTGATGATGATTACTCCAACCCTGGAACCATCACAACCATTGAGGGTGCTGGATACTATCCACAAGCAGGAATCAACTTCCTTGTAGGAGCGACAGTTAATTTTTGATGATATTTATGGAAAGGGGGTTCTGTGGCAATCGCAGGACCCTAAATGTATTTTAGTTGGAAATCACTACCACATTACCACTTTGGATGGCGCTATAAAATAAAAGGTCGTGATAACGGTTTCCATCATCGGGCCTGTCCAATTGCTGTCCCGTAAACAAATTATACGTAAATCCTTCACAGCTACAAACTGCATTTTGGCCATCAATGGTCATTGTGGAGCACTCGTTCGGCGCATGGTTAGGACAACTGGCTTCCCAGGCCATAAAACTAGACCCTGTATTGATAACAAAAGCACCTCGTGTGCCCACTCCATTGTTGCCCACATAAACTGGATTTCCGATGTTTTGTAGATTATTGTACAACGGAAGGTTCATATTCAATTCAAACCGAAACCGTACTTCTTGCAAGTAGGGATTACGGTTGGTGGAATCCGAGCTGCAGGATAAAATCAGTGCCAAAAGCATAATGGCCCAGAAGTGCTTCATAATCAATGTTTGAAAACGTTTCTTGGGCAAAGTTGATGAAAATTTGCCTATATTTGCGTTAAATCCTCGCAAAAATACCATGCAGGTCATGGGTATAGTTGAGGATTTTTTGTATTTGTAAAGAAGAGAACATTGGGAAAATTTTTCTATTTTCTTCAGTGCCTCTTTGCATTAAAAATTAACAACATGAGCAAGGTTTCATATTATACGCCTGAAGGATTGAAGAAATTGAGGGAAGAACTGAACCACTTAAAAGATGTGGAACGTCCCAAAGCATCCCAGGCTATCGCTGAGGCAAGGGACAAAGGAGATCTTTCCGAAAACGCAGAATACGATGCGGCCAAGGAAGCCCAGGGACTTTTGGAGATGAAAATTTCCAAAATGGAAGAGACTTTGGCCAATGCCCGTTTAATTGATGAATCCCAATTGGACACTTCCAAAATATTGGTACTTTCCACTGTTAAGCTTAAAAACCAAGCCAATGGCATGGAAATGAAATATACTTTGGTGGCAGAAAGCGAGGCTGATCTTAAAACGGGTAAAATTTCCGTTACATCACCCATTGGAAAAGGATTGTTGGGTAAAAAAGTAGGTGATGTGGCAGAGATCAAGGTACCGAACGGAACCCTGAATTTTGAAGTTTTAGAGATCACACGAGCGTAACAGCAACTAAATTGGTTATATTTAATCCCGTTGAAAGACGGGATTTTTTATTTTAAAACCGAATCAAAATGGCCAGTATCTTCACAAAAATCATCAATGGGGAAATACCCAGTTATAAAATTGCGGAGGATGATGATAACTTTGCTTTTTTGGATATCAACCCAAACTCGAAAGGACATACCTTATGTGTTCCCAAGAAAGAAGTGGACAAGATCATGGACCTTGATGAGGAATCTTACATGAAACTCATGGCGTTTTCACGAAAAGTGGGGCTTGCCGTTGAAAAGGCCGTGCCTTGCAAACGTGTGGGAATGTCGGTTATTGGCCTGGAGGTGCCCCATGTGCACGTTCATCTCATTCCACTTCAAAATATGGCGAGTGCCACTTTTCAACATAAGGAAAGCCTTACCACAGAAGAGTTTGAGGCCGTGGCCGAAGCGATCAGGTCAAATATTTAGCCTTCCAAATAAAAATATACACCTGCTGCTACCAAGCATAGCATCAATACCAAAATAATAAAGAACAACATGGTAAACCGTACCGCGGGTCTATCTGGCTTTACCAGTTTGTTGTAGTAGTCAAAAACCCGCTCAATATCCTGAGTCCAGTTTACAGGGTAAATAACCGAATTACACTTTTTACACTTGATTTCATGTGTTACAACGCCCGTAGTTCTGTGGTACAGTGCGTTAAAGGTGTGTTTTTGGTAAAATGTAATCTTAAGTTCCTGATTAAAACATTCGGGGCAATTGTTGGTGATATCAGCTTCTTGTATTACAAGTTGTTTTTCCTTGGCCATAACTTATTTTTCTATTGCTCGTAGGGAAATTTGCATGATAGTTCCTTCTTTACTAGACGAAAATACTTTAATTTTTCCTTTATGGTACTCTTCAACAATTCTTTTTACCAACGAAAGCCCTAATCCCCAGCCTCTTTGCTTTGAAGTAACCCCTGGGTTAAATATGTTCTGGAAGTCGCTTTTGGGTATGCCGTGGCCTGTGTCCGACACCAAAATATGTATATTTTGTCCTTTTTTTTCAATTTGGATGGCTATGTTTCCTTTGCCCTTCATGGCATCGATACCATTTTTTACAAGATTCTCTATGCTCCAGTTGTACAAGGGTGGATTCATAAGCACATAGGCCTCATCGGCATTGGAACTAAAGGAAAAATGTACCAATTTGGAACTACGCTGTTTCAAGTATTCGTAGGCCATTTTGGTTTCGGCCACAATATCATGCTCACGCAATTCGGGAATCGACCCAATTTTGGAAAAGCGCTCTGTTATGGTTTGTAAACGATCGATGTCCTTCGCAATTTCTTTGGTTACTTCGGGATTGATGTCTTCCGATTTCAAGAGTTCGTTCCAACCCAAGAGGGAGGTAAGCGGTGTTCCAATTTGATGTGCTGTCTCCTTGGCCATTCCCGCCCAAAGTTTGTTTTGTTCCGAAGCCCGGTTTGTTCTAAAGAAAAAGAAGATGACCGCACCGAACAAGAAAATGATCAACAGAAGGGCCAATGGGTAGTACTTTAATTTGTTCAAAACCTCAGAATTGCCGTAGTACAAGGTCTCCAATAATTCATCTTCTTGAATTATCTGTATCGGTTCGTTCTCATTTATGAACTGTGCAATCTTTTTTCGAATGTATACACTATCGCTTACCTTGTCCTCGGGAATATTATGTGTTTTGTAAGAACCCTCCTCGTTTACCAAGATCATGGGGGTGGAGGTGTTGTTTCCCAATACTTTAAGGGTAAGGTTTCCCAACTCTTGATCTACGGAGGATTGGATGAGTTCCAATTGGGCCGTAGCCCAGATTTCCATTTTTAGGCGTTCCTCTTCCTTGAATTTTTTAAAAAAACTATTGGTGTTCCATAAAATAAGACTCACAATAACGAATGCCGCAATCAGCATTGTAATGTTGGAAGTTTTCCTTTTAGGACTAAAGTTCATTGGTGGTCAAATTCTGTTTAAAGATAGGTAAATGGAAAACATGTTGATAGTTAGTTGAAATAACGGCTGCCCATGGAATTCATTTTATGTACTTTTGAATTTTCAACAAAAATTAACATTGCATGGAAGTTCAGGGAAGAATCAAAATGATAGATGAGACCAAGACATACGGCAACAACGGTTTCAGAAAAAGAGAGGTGGTCGTAACAACAGAGGAGCAATATCCACAACACATATTGGTGGAATTTGTTCAGGATAAGTGCGATTTGCTTAACAGCTACAGCGTTGGTCAAATGGTAAAAATCAGTATAAACCTAAGAGGAAGAGAATGGGTGAACCCACAAGGGGAAACCAAATATTTTAACTCTATTCAAGGGTGGAGAATTGAAAACCTGCAACAAGAACAAAATGCGGATAATATGCCTCCCGTTCCTCCAATGGAAGCTTTTGAACCAGCAGATGATTTGAACGAGGACGACCATGACGACCTTCCTTTTTAGAAGAAAAAGATATTTCACAATAAAAATCCGGACCTCTTGGTTCGGATTTTCTTGTTTTTAGACCTATTTGTATTTTTAGAAAAAATTGACCTTGGAAAATACCCCATTACATTTTTTGAGCAGAAGATTGGAGTTTCCTCCTGTTGATACTGCCAGTGAAGATGGGTTGCTTGCCGTTGGAGGTGATTTGTCTCCAGAAAGATTGTTGTTGGCCTACAAAAACGGAATTTTCCCGTGGTTCAATGATGATTCCTTGATCCTGTGGTGGACTCCTGACCCGCGTATGGTTCTTTTTCCCAAAAAGGTGAAAGCGTCCAAAAGCATGCGGAAAATAATTCGTGATGGAGCGTTTGCCCTTACTCAGAACACTTGTTTTGAGCAGGTGATTGACCATTGTGCCAAAATTGAACGAAAAGGACAAGACGGTACATGGATAACCCCCGAAATGAAAACAGCCTACATGAATTTATACAAAAAAGGGCATGCCAAATCTTTTGAAGTTTGGGAAGGCGACGAGCTCGTGGGTGGTTTGTACGGTGTTGATCTAGGCCATGTGTTCTGCGGGGAGAGCATGTTCAGTTTTAAACCGAATGCCTCCAAGTTTGCATTTATAAAAATGGCGAAGGAACTGGATGAAAAAGGATATGAGCTTATTGACTGCCAAGTGCATACCGATCATTTGGAAAGTTTGGGCGCTGAATTGATTCCCAGAAAAGAGTTTGTGGAGATTTTAAAGGGGTAATTGCACAATTCCTAGCATTATTGGAAGGATATAATTAAAACCCGAGACGCATTTTGAAGCAACAATTCATTATAAGCTCCGTCATGCTCAACTCGTTTCAGCATCCCATCACATATTTTCATCCAATACTTATAAAATGTGACCTTGAAATAAATTCAGGGTGACGAAAACCTATGCTATTTTAACCAATTGGAAAAGTTTAAAGTTCAGTAAAAATAAAGGTAAAATAGAAAAATGCACAACAGCTTAATTAAACCTCATTGTACCTAAAACAATTTACTTCGTGGTCGTTTACCATGCCAGTGGCCTGCATGTGGGCATAAATAACGGTGCTTCCTACAAATTTGAACCCTCTTTTTTTCAAATCTTTGCTGATGCTATCCGAAAGAGAGGTGGTTGCAGGAGCATCTTTGTAATTTTGCAGCTTATTTTTAATGGGTTTGTTCTCCACAAAGCCCCAAATGTATTTACTGAAACTACCAAACTCTTCTTGAATTTCCATAAAAGCGCTTGCGTTGGAAACCGTGGCGTTCACCTTCAATTTATTTCTGATGATTCCGGGGTCTTGTAGTAGTTCATCAATTTTTCCCTGATCGTAGCGGGCAATTTTCTTGTAATCAAAATGATCAAAGGCTTTTCTAAAATTTTCACGCTTTCGTAGCACAGTAATCCAACTCAACCCCGCCTGAAACGTCTCCAAAATCAAAAATTCGAACAATGTGGCATCATCCTTTACGGGAACGCCCCATTCCGTATCATGGTAGGCTTCATACAAAGGGTCTCCAAGGCACCATCCGCATCTATGTTTTTGCATTTCTATTTGTTTTTCCATCAAAAATAAGGGAAAAACAAGAGAGTTAATTGAAAGTTAAAGTATTATACATTGATAGTAATACTTTTATATTTGCGAGACTATATTTTAAAAGTAATGTAATGGAGTTATTGATGCAATCTCTTAAAATTGGGGTCAATGAAAAGCTTTATATAAAGGATCCCGAATCTTCAACTTTGGGGAAGAATATTGTTGAGCAAAGTATTTTGATGATTGATGAAATGGGTTTTGAGAGCTTTACGTTCAAAAAATTGGGTGTACAGATAAATTCCAACGAAAGTTCCATTTACCGCTATTTTGAGAACAAGCACAAGCTGTTGCTCTATTTGGCCACTTGGTATTGGGGGTGGGTAGAATATCGCATGGTCTTTGCCACAAACGGTATTTCCGACCCGGTCAAGAAATTGGAGAAAGCAATAGAGATCCTTACTCAAAATGTTGAGGAGGATAGTTCAATCACACATGTGAACGAAGTGGCACTGAACCGACTTATTATCAATGAATATTCCAAATCCTATTTGGTAAAAGAAATAAACAAAGAGAGCAAGGACGGTTATTTTATTATTTGTAAAAGATTGGTAAACCGCTTGAGCGAGATGATTTCGGCCGTGGATCAAAATTACGAATACCCTGTAAGTTTGGCCAGTACCGTTCTGGAAGGTTCGCTTCATCAGTATTTTTTAAAGGCACATTTTCCGACGCTTACAAACTGTAACGAAAAGGTTACCCCTACGGAGTTTTTTACGGACCTCATATTCCGGACACTAAATAAAAAGTAAATGGCTAAACAAATACTTACAGCTTGGCAGCGATTAATGGGGCTGCTTACCTTGGACAAAAAGGACATTTTTCAAATATTTTACTACGCTATTTTTGCGGGTTTGGTCAACCTATCCCTCCCCTTGGGTATACAGGCCATTATAAACCTTATCCAAGGGGCCAGGGTGAGTACATCTTGGATCGTGCTCGTGGTATTGGTTACCCTTGGGGTTGCGTTTGTGGGGATGCTTCAGTTAATGCAGATACGGATTATTGAAAACCTTCAGCAAAAAATCTTTACAAGGTCTTCGTTTGAGTTTGCCTACCGTTTTCCAAAAATAAAAATGAGCGAACTCCGATATTATTATCCGCCAGAACTTGCCAATCGTTTTTTTGATACGCTTACGGTACAAAAATCGCTGTCCAAAATACTTATTGATTTTCCAGCGGCATTGTTGCAGATCGTATTTGGGTTGTTGCTGCTATCTTTTTACCATCCTTTCTTTATCATTTATGGTTTATTGCTCCTTTTGCTCATTTACATTGTGTTCAAGTTTACGGCACAAAGGGGGTTGGATACCAGTTTAGACGAGTCAAAAATCAAATATAAGGTAGCGCATTGGGTGCAGGAGATCGCCCGTTCCATTGTCAGTTTCAAGCTTTCGGGAAAAACTTCCCATGCATTGGACAAAAACGATATTCTGGTCGATGAATATTTGGAAGCTAGGGAAAGCCATTTTAGGGTGTTGGTCTTGCAGTTTATTCAAATGATAGGCTTTAAAGTCTTGGTTACAGCAGGTCTATTGTTGATTGGAGGTTTGTTGGTTTTGGATCAGCAGATGAATATTGGTCAGTTTGTGGCAGCGGAAATCATTATTTTATTGGTAATCAGTTCTGTTGAGAAAATGATCTTGGGACTTGAAACGTTTTACGATTTATTGACCTCTTTGGAAAAAATGGGACAGGTCGTGGATAAGGAAATAGAGCCCCAAAACGGAGAAACTCCATTTAAAGATAACGAAGGCCTAACAGTAGAGCTTGAGGATATTGTTTACAAAGTGCCAGGGATGGACAAAAAGATAATAGACCATTTATCGCTTACCGTCCGGCCGGACACCAAATTATTGATACAAGGAAAGAGCGGATCGGGAAGATCCACCTTGCTAAGAATGATAGCCGGCATCCTAGAGCCGGATGAAGGAAAAATATATGTGAACAATGTGGCCATCCAAGGAATAAAATTAAGCCAATACCGCTCCTATTTAGGTCATTCCCTAAACGAGGAATATCCATTTGAGGGAACCCTATTGGACAATATTACATTCGGTAATAAGGATATCCCAATGGAAGATGTGTATTGGGCGCTCGAAAAAGTAAGTCTTACTCAGTTTGTAAAAGAGCAACCCAATGGGCTTAAAACCATTTTATATCCTGAAGGGAAAAAGATCCCTGATTTTATTTCCAGAAAAATTGTTTTGGCCCGGAGCATTGTAACCAGACCTAAACTAATGATCTTAAAGGATCCCCTGGAGCAATATAATAATGAAGATACGGAAAGGATGATGGACTTTTTTGCAGACCCTGCCAATGGATGGGCCTTGGTCGTAGTAAGTGAAAACCCCAATTGGGCAAGTCGCTGCAATCAAGTAATTCGAATGGATAAAGGTAGATTGATCAACGTAAAATAAAGTTCATGCTGAACATTTCTTCAAATAATAAATTGAACGAGAAAGTAGATCTTACCGGCTATAAGGCAGGTAAAAAAGTCTTTCATAAAAGGCACTACAAACAATTTAACCGTTTTTTGGCCTCTTTTTCCATCATGGTGCTTTTGATGATGTTCCTACCGTGGACCCAGAATATTTCTGGTAGGGGTTACCTCACCACGTTAACCCCGGATCAGAGGCCACAGACCATTCAATCCCCGATTCCCGGACGCATTGAAAAGTGGTATGTTAGGGAAGGGGATTATGTTGAAAAGGGTGATACGATCCTGTTCATATCAGAGATAAAAAGTGAGTACTTCGACCCCGATCTAGTGGAGCGTACCGGGCAACAGATTAAGGCGAAGACCATGTCCGTATCCTCGTACCAAGAAAAGGTAAAAGCCTTGAACCAACAGATCAGAGCCCTTAATCAAGAACTCGGACTAAAACTGCAACAGGCCAGAAACAAACTAATGCAGTCCAAATTGAAAGTGGAAAGCGACAGCATTGACCTTGAAGCGGCCAAGACCAATATTTTAATAGCCCAGCGTCAGTACGACCGTACCGAAAAGTTACAGGAAGAAGGATTAAAAGCAGTTACCGATGTAGAAGAAAAACGATTGAAACTGCAGGAGACGCAGGCAAAACTTATAAGCCAGGAAAACAAATTGTTGGCCAGTAAAAACAATGTAATCAATGCCCAAGTGGAAATAAATAGGGTAAGAGCAGAGTACTCCGACAAAATTTCCAAAGCACAAAGTGATCTCTATACGGCACAATCCAACCAATTTGATTCGGAAGCACAGGTCACCAAACTGGAGAACCAGTACACCAATTATGAAATGAGAAACAAAATGCTCTACATAAGAGCTCCCCAAAATGGCTATATCACCAAAGCCATAAAATCCGGTATTGGGGAAACTTTTAAGGAAGGGGCACAATTGGTCGGGATAATGCCTTCGGATTACGATATCGCCGTAGAAACTTTTGTTGATCCCATAGATCTTCCGTTGATCCATGTGGACGAAAAGGTGCGTATCCAGTTTGATGGTTGGCCCGCCATAGTATTCAGTGGTTGGCCCAATGTTTCCTACGGAACCTTTGGAGGTAAGGTGGTCGCTATTGAAAACTTTATCAGTCCAAATGGGAAATACCGTATACTATTGGCTCCAGACGAGGAAGAGGCTCCTTGGCCAAAAGGCATTCGTGTAGGTTCTGGGGCAAGTACCATGGCCCTATTGGAAGATGTTCCCATTTGGTACGAACTGTGGAGACAGCTCAACGGTTTCCCTCCAAACTATTATCAACCTCAAAATATAAGTGCAGATGCCAAAAGGAAATAGAAGATTACTTTTATTTTGTACCCTCTTTTTCTTTACCGTAAGCTTTTCTTACGCTCAGCAAGATTCCTTGGTGCTTGGGTTTAAGGAGTACTTGGGCTATGTAAAAAAATACCACCCCATTGCCAAACAGGCCCAATTGAACATTGCTATTGGACAGGCCGAACTTATGAAGGCCAGAGGAGGTTTTGATCCCAAGGTAGAGGTGGATTTTGATAGAAAGGAGTTTAAGGGGACCGAATATTGGGATCGGTTGAACACTACTTTTAAAATTCCAACTTGGTTTGGTATTGAGCTTAAGGGAAATTTCCAGCAGAATGAAGGATATTATCTAAATCCTGATGAAACCTTGCCCGATGACGGTCTTTACAGTGCAGGGGTATCCATGTCCGTTTTGCAGGGGTTTTGGATAAACGAGCGTATGGCCACTCTAAGAAAAGCCAAATTTTTCAGGGAACAATCCAAAGCAGAACAGGATTTACAGGTGAACAAGGTTTTGTACAATGCTTCGCTCGCCTATTTTGATTGGTTGCAAGCCTATAGAGATGCTGAGGTATACAAAGATTTTTTGGAGAATGCCGAAGTGCGTTTTCAAGGCATCAAAGAGAGTGCCTTGGCTGGGGATATTGCCATGATTGATACCGTAGAGGCTAAAATTGCCGTTCGTAACAGGGACTTGGGCTATCAGCAGGCCAAGGTCAAATTGATGAAAAAATCATTGGAGCTGGGCAACTTTTTATGGATCGAGGACGTGCCGGTAGAGCTTCAGCCAGGTATAAGACCAAACTTGGAACCAGAAATGGATATCAATTCAACCTTGGAAATAGAAGGTGTGCCATTGGACAGCTTTAATCTGGAAACACATCCCAAACTAATGTCTTTGGACTATAAAATTGAAGGGTTGACAGTGGATAAGCGTTTAAAATCGAATAAATTATTGCCGAAATTAAAGGCAGAATACAATTTTATAACAGAAACCCCCGAGTTGATGAATTCCTTCGTTACCGAGAACTATAAGGCCGGGTTAAGTTTTCAAATGCCCATTTTTCTGCGGAAAGAGCGCGGAGACCTAAAACTGGCCAAATTTAAACTTAGGGATGCCGAATATGAAAGGGACAATGCCCAAGTGGAAATACAGAACAAGATCATCGCCATTTATAATGAATTGGACTCATATACCCAACAAAATCAGTTGATTGCTGATATTGTAAAAGATTATTCAACCCTATTGAATGCCGAGGAACGGAAATTCAGTTTTGGAGAGAGTTCTTTGTTTCTGATCAATTCCAGGGAAAGCAAACTCATTGATGCTTATCTAAAGCGAAACGAGATGCAGAACAAATATTTTTATACCAAGGCCATGCTGTTCAAGAGTTTGGCCATCAACCCAAAAAGCTTGTAAGAATTAGGTTGTAAAAACAACCAATGATAAAAGTCACCAAATGGGCCAACTGCCCATTGTACTTTTGCAAAAACATTTTTATATGGAAGTATTGGAGAGAAATAGATTGGAAATAGTGCAGGAATATATTTCAAAGGGAATGGATTACCCAAGATACCGTGAGTTGGTGGGTCAACTGGCAAAAATGGGAAAGTCCACAGGCCCAAACCAATCCGAAGCTATGATCAACTATACCAAGCTGGGCGATCGCAGAATGGCCCGTTGGGAGAAGACCTTTAAAATTTCCGAAAACATTCAGCAAAAACTGAAAGTCCTGGACAAAAAACTGGTGTTTTTAGTGCTTACAGAAAGTTGGTGCGGGGATGCGGCAGCAAGTTTGCCCATAATCCATAAAATAGCCGAAACAAGCCCTAATATTACCTTAAAAGCGGTTTTACGTGATGAAAGTATCGATTTAATGGACATGTTTTTGACCAATGGTGCCCGCTCCATACCCAAATTAATTGTTTTGGACGAAGCCAACAAAGAAATTATTGGGGAATGGGGACCAAGACCTAGTATTGCCACTCAAATGGTGGAGGAATGTAAAAGGGAACACGGCAAATTGACAGATGAGTTCAAACAAGAGCTTCAGGTTTGGTATAACAAAAACAAAGGGCAAAATATCTTAGAAGACGTCTTGGAATTACTTGCTTTGGAATAGGTAAGTAATTGTGCCGATCTGAGAATTCTTGGAATCCGGACTAAAACGGGCCTTAAGGGCATAGGCGATGGCATTATCCACTAAACAACCATTGCTGGTTCCTGAACTTTTATCGTTGAAGCTGGCTTCCGTGACATAACCGTTATTGTCCACGGTTATGTTAACAACCACTTTGCCACCTTCAATACAGGTGTATATGGGAGGTGGGAGGTGGTAGGCATTTCGCTCGACCAAAGAGTAGGAAATGGAAGTGCGCCTATCCTTTAGGTAATTGGTGAACTCCTCTTTTTGGGCATCACGTTCGCCCAATTTTTCTTTTTTCTCGTCCCGCTGGGCCTTTAACTGTTTTAATTGCTCCTCAAAACCTGAGTTATCGGCATATTCCCCTGTTTCGCTACTGAGGGCTCGTTCCTCCATAAGCTCTTCCAAAGTTTTTAAAGGCTCTGGGTTTCCAACGCTTGGTTTAGCGGTTTCATTTACGGCCATGTGGCTTTTAATGGGGTCGTTGTTAGCGGCCATTTCTTCCAATCGTTCCTCTTCCTCTTTAAGAAGTTCTTCAATATCCTCATCGGCCAAACTCATTTCAATAACGTACTCATCTTCCTTTATGCCTCCCAAATGAATATTGAAAAGCAATAAAATCACTATGGACATAGAGAAAAAAGTAATCAAAAGAGATAATTGACGCCTGTTTAAGTTCATGGTTTAACTATAACCGCTTTTTTGCAAAATTATTTTATCACAACCCGTTTAGGTCGAGGTGCCTACCCCCAAATTTTCTTTGAAAATAACGGGTGTTGTAGCATTATTTACGTTGAAATCCCCTATTTTGGTTCTTCTGAGCTCGGATAGGTAGGCTCCAGAACCCAATGCCTTGCCAAAATCGTGAGCCAAGGAACGAATGTAGGTTCCCTTACTGCAAACTACTTTAAAGTCCACTTCGGGAAGGGCGATTCGGGTAATCTCAAATTCCAAGATTTCTATTTTTCGTGATTTTATTTCGACCTGTTTGCCTTCACGGGCCAGTTCGTACAATCGTTTTCCATCTTTTTTTAATGCTGAAAAAATGGGGGGCACTTGGTCAATCTCGCCCAAAAATTGTTTGGTGGTTTCTTTGATGGATTTATCCGTGAGGTGTTCGGTTGGAAAAGTTTTATCTACTTCCGTTTCCAAATCGTAGGAAGGCGTAGTGGCACCTAGTGTGAAAGTGCCCGTATATTCTTTAACCTGCCCTTGAAGCTCGGGAATTTTTTTTGTGAATTTCCCCGTACAGATAACCAATAGACCAGTAGCCAAGGGGTCTAAGGTTCCTGCATGACCAATTTTTATCTTTTTAAGACCAAATTTTTTACGAATGGCCCATTTTAGGGCATTTACCGCTTGAAACGAAGTCCACTCCAGTGGTTTATCTATCAATAGGATCTGACCGTTCAAAAAATCTTCTTTGGTGTTCAAAAACTTGGGGTTTTACAGCAAATATACTGATCTATCCCCAAATGCTCCACGCCAGGGCAATAAGCCCCACAACCAAGCAGTAAATGGCAAAATAGGTAAGCTTGCTTTGGCGTACCAATTTGATCATCCAAGTACAAGCGGCAAGACCAGCAATAAAGGCTGCAATAAAACCAGCACCCATGGCAACGGCCTGATCACCTTGGAAGGAGATTTCACCACTCATCAAATCTTTGGCCACTTTTCCCAAGATCAACGGAACCACCATCAAAAAGGAAAATCGTGCCGACTTGGTTTTATCAACACCTAAAAGAACTGCTGCCGAGATAGTAGCCCCACTTCGGGAAATTCCTGGGAGAATAGCTACGGCCTGTGCCATGCCGATTACAAAAGAACTTCGGAACGATACATTTTTATCGGTGGTTTTGGCCAGATCTGCCAAATACAGCAAAAATGACGTAATCACCAACATAATTCCAACAATGACAATGGCACCATCAAAAAATACTTCAATAAAATCATTTAAAAAAAGTCCCACCAATGCGGCAGGAATCATGGAAATAATGATTTTCAAGGAAAATTGGGTTTCCTCGTTCCATTTGAATTGAAATAGCCCTTTAAAAATATCGAAAACATCTTTTCGGAACACCACCAAGGTACTCAGTGCAGTTGCAAAATGCAGCACTACGGTAAACAACAGGCTTTCTTCGGGAACGGCCTGCGCTCCCAAAATGGCTTTTCCCAATTCTAGATGACCGCTGGAGGAAACAGGCAAAAATTCGGTCAATCCTTGAATAATGCCAAGGATGATGGCGTCTATTAATTCCAAATTACTCCTTGTTTTTCTTGTTAGGATTCAACAATATCGCGTAAACCTGGATGCCAAGACCGATAAGGATCAAGGTCGGCGCTAGGCGGATTCTTCTAAAGTTGTATATCTCCGGATTGAATACTTCGGGGTCGTCGCTTCCGCCGCCGCTCATCAAAATATATCCAAGGGCTATAAAGGCAATACCTATAAATAGAAAGCGGTAGTTTTTCTTTTGGAAAACAAAGTCTTTAGGTGGTTTTTTGCCGTTGTCGTTTTTCTTGCTCATATCGCAAAGTTAATAATAAAGATCGTCGGTCCTCAGGTTTAAAAAGCGTTGTGTGGCGAAATGGGTGCTGGCCCACGAAATAATAACGCCCAAACCGAACACACCAACGAACAAAATAATGAGAACAATATAATCTTGCAAAAGATCCAGTTCAGGGAAACTTTTGTCTATATAATACACTAAAACTCCCAATCCGATCAAAGCGACAAAGGCCCCAGCCATTCCTAACTTAATGTTTGTCCAGATAAAAGGTCTTCGGATAAACGTTTTGGTGGCTCCCACCATTTGCATGGTTTTAATGATAAAGCGTTTGGAATAAATGGACAGTCGAATGGAACTGTTGATCAGCAAAACGGCCATGATCGTAAAAACCGCACTCGCAATCAAAATCCACAGACTTATTTTCCGTGCGTTGTTGTTGAGCAGCGAAATCAAGGGTTTGTCGTAGCTTACTTCGTCCACGTAGGCCTTGGCTGCCAGTTCTTCTGCAATCTCATCAATCTGTTGGGGGGAGACAAAATCGGCCTTGAGGTTGACGTCGATGGAGTTTTTTAGCGGATTGTAGCCTAAAAACTCCTCAAAATTTTCACCAATATCCTCGCTGTATTGTTCCGCGGCATCTTCTTTGGAAATGTATTCGGCGGATTTGGTGTATTCTGCCAGCATCAAACTTTTTTGTAGTTGATCTATTTCCACAGGTTTGGCATTGTCCTTCAAAAACACGGAAATCGTGATTTGCTCCTTAAAGTGATCCGCCAATTTTTTGGTATTGAGCACCAAAAGGCCCAAAACACCCAAAAGAAACAGGACCAGGGCAATGCTCAAAGCCACGGAAAAGTAGGAGGAAATCAGTTTTCGTCGCTGATATCGTTCAATATATTGGCTCATATAGTAGAATCAGTACGTAAAAATAGAAAAGTAAATTGTATTTAGGGGATTAAACCTATTTTTGCACACGAAAATAGATTCAAAATTTTGTCATTTCGAGTCCTTTGGTGAAGGACGGGAAATCTTTTTTAAAGACATCCCGACCAGAGTTTACCCTGAGTGGAGTCGAAGGGCTCGATGTGACATAAATTGACCATGAAAGAAGTATGATGAATTACGATTTCCGCGAAATTGAGGCCAAATGGCAGAAGTATTGGGCAGAAAATGAAACCTTCAAGACATCCAACGATTCCGACAAACCCAAATTTTATGCATTATCCATGTTTCCCTACCCGTCTGGGGCAGGCTTGCACGTGGGGCACCCGCTAGGGTATATTGCCACGGACATCTATTCGCGTTACAAAAGACATAAGGGATTCAATGTATTGCATCCCATGGGATACGATTCCTTTGGATTGCCCGCTGAGCAATATGCCATTCAAACAGGGCAGCACCCTGCCGTTACTACCGAAAACAACATCAAAAGGTACCGTGAGCAGTTAGATCAGCTCGGTTTTTCTTTTGATTGGAGCCGCGAAGTGCGTACATCCAACCCACAATATTATAAATGGACACAGTGGATTTTTATCCAATTGTTCAATGCATGGTACAACAAAAAATCCGATAAGGCAGAGCATATACCCAAGTTGATTTCCACTTTTGAAAAAGAAGGAAATGCCAATGTAGAGGCGGCTTGTGATGATGGTACGCCAATTTTTGGTGCTTCGGATTGGAACGCGTATTCTCAAAAGGAAAAGCAGAAAATCCTTTTAAAATATAGATTGACCTATTTGGCGGATACCGAAGTAAACTGGTGTCCTGCTTTGGGAACCGTTTTGGCCAATGATGAAATCGTAAATGGAGTTTCCGAACGTGGAGGTCATCCCGTTGTACGTAAAAAAATGACGCAATGGAGCATGCGTATCACCGCTTATGCGCAGCGTTTGTTGGACGGATTGGACAAAATTGATTGGCCGCAACCGCTAAAGGATGCCCAGACAAATTGGATTGGACGTTCGGTAGGGGCTTCGGTTACTTTTAATGTCATTTCGAGCGATAGCGAGGAATCTCAAGATACCATCGAAGTCTTCACCACCCGTCCCGACACCATTTTTGGGGTAAGTTTTATGACTTTGGCACCAGAGCACGAATTGGTGGCCAAAATTACTACGCCAGAACAAAAAGCGGAGGTGGATGCTTATGTGGAAGCTACGGCAAAACGTTCCGAGCGTGACCGTATGGCCGATGTGAAAACCATTTCGGGGGTGTTTACCGGAGCTTATGCAGAGCATCCGTTCACCAAAGAGCCCATTCCCATCTGGATTGGCGACTACGTGTTGGCGAGTTATGGAACCGGAGCGGTTATGGCCGTACCTTGTGGTGATCAACGCGATTACGATTTTGCAAAACATTATAATATAGACATCCCCAACATTTTTGAAGGGGTTGATATTTCGGAAGAGGCGTTTGCCGACAAGGAAACTACGGTAATCGCCAATTCCGATTTTTTGAATGGTCTACCTTATAAAGAAGCGATGAGGAAAATCATTGCTGAATTGGAAAAGATTGGTCACGGTAAAGGTAAAGTGAACTACCGTCTGCGCGATGCCGTATTTAGCCGTCAGCGGTATTGGGGAGAACCGTTCCCTGTATATTATGTGGACGGGATGCCGCAGATGATCGATGAGAAATATTTGCCGTTGGAACTCCCCGAAGTGGAAAAATACCTCCCCACCGAAACGGGCGAGCCACCTTTGGGAAATGCTACAGAATGGGCTTGGGACACGGTACGGAACAAAGTGGTAAGTAACGAAAACCTCTCACCCTCTGAGGGAGACCGAGAGGGGGAACAAACCGTTTTCCCATTGGAGTTGAACACCATGCCAGGTTGGGCAGGAAGTTCCCAATACTTTAATAGGTATATGGACCCGCGCAACGACGATGCCATTTTCTCTCCCGAAGCCATCAACTATTGGCAAGATGTGGACTTGTATATAGGAGGTAGCGAGCACGCTACGGGCCACTTATTGTATTCCCGTTTTTGGCAGAAGTTTATGTTTGATATGGGGTATGTACCCAAAGACGAGTTTGCCCAAAAGTTGATTAACCAAGGGATGATTACGGGGACGAGTGCTTTTGTGTATTTTACGTATTACTCAATATTGGAAAAGGGTGGGACAGGTAAAGTTCTTGCGGATAAAAAATTCATTTTTATTTCAAAGGAACTTTATAAAAAATCACTTTATGAAAGTGATGAGGATTTGATTAGGCTTGTCAAGTCTTATATCGATTCGGAGTTATTGAATAAAATTGAGAATGATGAGTTGATATTGATTACTCCATTAAATTCTGTCCATGCAGATGTTTCTTTGGTAAATGCTTCCGATGAATTGGATGTGGAAGGATTTAAACAATGGCAACCAGAATATAAGGATGCAGAGTTCATCCTTGAAGATGGAAAGTATATTGTAGGCCGTGAAGTTGAAAAAATGTCCAAATCCAAGTACAATGTCGTCAATCCCGATGCTATATGTGAGGAATACGGTGCAGATTCGTTGCGTTTGTACGAAATGTTCTTGGGCCCATTGGAGCAATCCAAGCCTTGGAACACGGCCGGTATCACCGGAGTACATTCCTTCCTCAAAAAGCTCTGGAAACTTTACTCCCCCCTTGAGGGGGGCGAGGGGGGTGTTGAACCCACCGCAGAAAATTTGAAGACGTTGCACAAAACCATTAAAAAAGTGGAGGAGGATATTGAGAACTTCTCGTTCAATACTTCCGTTTCCACTTTTATGATCTGTGTCAACGAACTGACATCCCAAAAATGTACCAGCAAAGCTATTTTGGAACCCTTGGCGATTTTGGTTTCTCCGTATGCACCGCACATTGCCGAAGAGCTTTGGGAGCGTTTGGGTAATACAACTTCCATTGCCGAAGCACCATTCCCCAGGTTTGAGGAGAAATATTTGGTGGAAAGCAGCAAGGAATATCCGATATCCTTTAATGGTAAAATGCGCTTTAAATTGGAGTTGCCATTGGATATGGGCAAGGACGAAATCGAAGCGGCTGTTTTGGCGAACGAAAAAACTCAGGCCCAATTGGAAGGCAGAACTCCCAAAAAAGTAATTGTGGTACCTGGGAAAATTGTAAACATCGTAGGATAGTTTCAACATCTGTTTTTTCCGTCCTTCCGAACTGGTTTCGGAATCTCATCAGATTTACGAAATCCTTATTTTAAGATAAAACAAGTACGAATTTTACAGATACACCCCTAAAAAGCATGCCAATCGGCATGCTTTTTTATTTTTAAAAGCGTACACCCCTACAAAAAACATAATTTTTTCCATTAAAAACTTTGAAACAATATATAGACCCTATAAAAAACAGGGTATAAACCTTTAAAAATGATTATTTTCAAACACACCCCCTACTTTTTATCTACTTTTGTGTTTTATTCTAATTTTTTTGCTCAACTTTGGCCCATCAACCATTAAAAACAACAAAATGACTGTTGGGATACCTAAAGAAATCAAAAACAACGAGAGCCGGGTCGGCATGACGCCTGCCGGGGTATTTGAATTGACAAAGAACAACCACACCGTATATGTGCAATCCGGCGCAGGCGAGGGCAGTGGTTTTTTTAATCAGGATTACCAACAGGTAGGAGCCACTATTTTGGACACTATCGGTCAGGTGTATGCCATGAGCGATATGATCGTGAAGGTAAAAGAACCTATTGCTGAAGAATATGGCTTGATTCAAGAAGGGCAGATTGTATTCACTTTCTTTCATTTTGCATCTAGCGAAGCTTTGACCAAGGCCATGATCAAGAGCAAGGCTATCTGTATTGCCTACGAAACGGTAGAAGATGAAGATGGAACATTGCCTTTACTTACCCCAATGTCCGAAGTGGCGGGTAGGATGGCGATTCAGCAAGGTGCCAAATATTTGGAAAAACCCGTAAAGGGCAAAGGAGTGCTTTTGGGTGGGGTGCCCGGGGTATCCCCAGGCCGTGTTTTGGTGTTGGGAGCGGGTACCGTTGGTATTCAGGCTGCTAAAATGGCAGCGGGTTTGGGAGCACAAGTAACCATTTTGGATGTAAACATGAAACGACTGAGATATGTGAACGATATTATGCCGAGCCATGTAGTGACGGGTTTTTCCAACGAGTTCAACATCAGAAAACATATAAAAACAAATGATTTAATAATTGGTGGTGTGCTATTGAAAGGAGCAAAAGCACCTAACCTGATCACTAGGGACATGCTCAAGGACATGCATCCGGGAACCGTCATAGTTGATGTAGCGGTGGATCAAGGCGGATGTGTGGAAACCACCAAGCCAACGACCCATGAGGACCCCGTTTATATTATTGACGATGTGGTCCATTACTGTGTAGCCAATATGCCAGGGGCAGTGCCTTATACTTCTACAGTTGCCTTGACGAATGTAACACTGCCCTATGTGCTAAAATTGGCCAATTTGGGATGGCGTAGTGCCTGTAAGTTGGATAGCTCCTTGGAAAAAGGATTGAATGTGGTCGAAGGGGAGATTGTTTACAATGAAATTGCCGAAACCTTCCAGTTGGAACCTGTGTTGGTGTAATCAACTAACATTTTGACAGTAAAAGAGCCCTGCCATTATTTGGCGGGGTTTTTGCTTTAATATGGTATATTTATATTCAATTAAAGAGATAAGGCTATGATGACATATTATATATTGATCGGTGGAATTGCCCTGGTCAGCTGGCTGGTGAGCAATAAATTAAAGAGTAAGTTCAAAAAATATTCCAAGGTTCATTTACGGAATGGCATGAGCGGTGCTGAAATTGCCCAAAAAATGTTGGACGATCATGGTATCAGAGATGTAAAGGTGATTTCCACGCCCGGAATGTTGACGGACCATTATAATCCAAAAAACAAAACGATAAACCTCAGTGAAGGCGTATACAATCAGCGTAACGCTTCTGCGGCTGCGGTGGCTGCCCACGAATGCGGGCATGCCGTGCAACATGCACAGGCTTATGAGTGGTTGACCATGCGCTCCAAATTGGTTCCCGTTGTAAGTGTTACCTCCGGAATGTCCACTTGGGTGGTGTTTGGCGGTATCATGTTGATGGCGGCAACGGGTGTCGCGGGTGGTATTGGCTTCTATATTGCCGTAGCTGGACTTATTATGATGGGCTTTGCGACCTTGTTCAGTTTTATAACCCTGCCTGTGGAGTACGATGCCAGCAAAAGGGCATTGGTTTGGTTAAAGCAGAAGAATATGGTAAGTCAAGAAGAATACTCAGGTGCGGAAGATGCCCTGAAATGGGCGGCGAGAACCTATTTGGTGGCAGCGCTGGGTGCTTTGGCCTCATTGCTTTACTGGGCTGTTCAGGTGTTCGGGGGAAGAGATTAAGGATAGTTGTAAAGCTATTCAATAAAAAAGGGGCCTTTTTTTGGCCCCTTTTCTTGTATATGATATTGATTGACGCTTTAATCAATCCAATTGGCAACTTGGTTGTCGATCATTTGTAGCCCTACACCTTCGGTGCCGGTAACTTCTATCATGTCCAAGATATCCCTAACGGTGTTCTCTTCTTCAATTTGTTCCATTACAAACCAATCCAAGAAACGTTCAGTGGCAATATCACCAGCTTCACGGGCTTTCTTCACAATGTTATGAATTGATTTTGTGACTTTAACCTCGTGTTCCAAGGTAGATTCAAAAACATCTGTAATAGATGAATAATCATGATTAATATTGGTTACCTCAGGTGAAATGGGGTTACCTCCGGTATCCACCAAAAAGTTGAAAATCTTCATCATGTGCTCCCGTTCCTCTTCGGCTTGTTTAAAGAAAAACTTGGCGCTGGTAAAAAAACCATTTTGTTCGCACCAAGAAGCCATGGCCAAATAGGTGGCCGAGGCGTGGGCTTCCATTTTTATCTGTCCGTTGAGCAAATCCATGGATTCCACTTTAATGCTCATACTTTGTCTTGCTATATCTTTCATGGTGTAAATTTCTAGTGTAAATTGTTCTATAAAGTTACAGAATTTTATCTGTTTTAAAAGAGTTAACTCTTTATTTAAAAGAGAACTAAGACTGGATAAAAATAATAGCGTTACTGGCTTAGTACTTCAGTTTTTGCAGAAAGACCTATAGCAACAAAACCATAATCCACAAGGTTTTTAAGGTCCAGTACCTCCAAGGTATTTAGGATAAAAAGATGCTCTTTGTTGCATAGCATAAGAACCTCAAACCCGTGGGCGTTCAAATCGCTGTCAAAATGGTTCTCAATTGCAATAGTGTTCACTTTGTGACGAAGTGAAAGTAGCTGGCATAAAGACATGCGGACCAATTTCTGCCCGAAATCTATATAATAGCAGCGTTCGTTGGCAGCTTGGTACAAGGTGTAATATGTAGACTGGAATATTACATTCATGGGGACAAATGTAATATTTATTTAGATTCAATACAAATATCAGACCTGTATTTGGCGATCAATTTGCTGGTTCAGGGAAATAAAGGTCTCGGTACGTGAAACACCTTCTATTTGCTGTATTTTTTTGTTGAGTACCTGCATTAAGTGTTCGTTGTCCCTACAGAGCACTTTTATAAGGATAGACCAATTTCCGGTGGTGTAGTGGCATTCCAAAACTTCTGGAATTTCTTCCAATTGCCTAACCGCCCTGGGGTTTGCCATGGCTTTGTCCAGATAAATTCCAATGTAGGCCATGGTGGAATAGCCCAGTATCTTTGGATTGATAACAAACTTGGAGCCCGCTATAAGACCGGAGCTTTCCAGTTTGCGTAACCTTTGGTGGATGGCCGCCCCCGAGATTCCTATGTTTCTGGCAATTTCGAGGATAGGTTTACGCGCATCCTCCATCAGGTATCTTAGGATTTTTTTATCAATACCGTCAATTTTAACTGAATTGTTATTGTTTTTCACAACAATGATTTTAATTTGAAGTTAAAGGTATTGAAAATCCAACAGAAATTAACTGGCTACCGAATCCGGGTTATAGCCTAAATAGGGTTTTTCATATTCTTTAAACTGGATTCCGTGCTTATGAAGCTCGGCAAGTATGGGCTTGTACATTTCTTTGTTGATCGGGATTTGTACCCCTGGGGTTTTTATCTTGCCGTTCAATATTTGAAGTGTGGCCATGCCTACGGGAAGCCCTACAGTTTTGGACATGGCCGTGTATGTCCGGTTTTCCCCGATTACTACCATATTGGCATCGATTTGTTTCTTTTTTCCGTTCAATTCATAACCAAACTTGTGGTACATCACAATCATGTCTTTTTCGTCCTCCTTGAGCGTCCAAGTATCCTCCAGAATGTATTGGAGCATTTGGGCGGGAGTGGCGTTTTTTAGGGGAATCTTCTTGGAAGCATTGAATATATCCAATTCCAATAATTTTCCCCACATAATATCGTCCTGGTCAATTTTAAGGTAGTGCCGCATTTTTAGTTCCACCGAATCGGTAGGCGAATAGGGCAAAAATAGGTTGACGAATTCTCGGTACGACATTCCTTCGGAATTTTCAATGGTGTAGCTGTCGTCCGTCATGCCTAAAATCACGAACATTTGCCACGCCTTGGAAAAACCGACTCGCCTCATGGTTCCCCGAAACAGGGTCAAAGCATTCTCTAGCCCATAAGCTTTGCGATACTTTAAAGAATCCCGGTTGGCATAAGCCTCAAAGGTGCCATATCCTTCAATACCCATAAACTCGGTCCTTCTAAATAGCTTTTGATATGGGATGTATTTGTACGTGCCTTCCTGTATAAATTTCGCGACGCCACCTTGGCCTGCAAGCACTACATTTCTTGGGTTCCAGGTAAATTTATAGTTCCAAAGATTGGTATCGCTTTCCGGAGCTACCAAACCTCCGGCAAAAGATTCAAATAACAGCATTTTACCACCGGCATCACGAATTCGGTCAATCACTTCCATGGCACTCATGTGGTCGATTCCGGGATCCAGGCCGATCTCGTTCATAAATACAAGGCCTTTTTTTTTCGCTTCTTCATCCAAGGCCCTTAGTTCATCACTTACATAAGAAGCGGTAATAAAATGTTTTTCAAATTCAATACAATCATGGGCAACATTTATGTGCATTCGAGCTGGAAGCATCGATACAACAATGGATGCCTCGGCAACAGCTTTTTTTCTATCCTCTTCGTTAAATATATCCAAAGGAAAAACGGTACAATTTGGGTGTTTGGCGAATTTATCTGGGATATTTTCTGGATGAAGGTCTCCAATCTTTAGATGAATCTTTTCTTCGTTTGATTTTTTAAGGAAATAATCCAGAAGGTATGAGGTTGATTTACCTGCTCCAACAACTAAAATAGTACGGACCATGTGTTTTGTTTACTTTTGATTTAACTGGACACTAAGATATTAAAATGTTATATTTATAAAAAAATAGCGAGTTAAAGTTATGAACAGAACAATTTTGTTGGTTGGTACAATCATGGGACTGTTGGCCATTGTTTTAGGGGCTTTTGGAGCCCATGGATTAGAGAAATTGGTCGATGCAGAAGCTGTTGATACTTTTGAAACCGGTGTTACATATCAAATGTATCATGCCCTTTTTCTTCTCTTTTTAGGAATATGGAGCGGATTGGCCTTAAAGTCAAAAAAAATTGTTTTTATTCTTGTGCTCGTGGGGGTGATTCTCTTCTCTTTTTCTATTTACCTATTGGCATTGAACAGCTTAACCGCTTTTGATTTTAAAATTATCGGATTTTTAACACCAATCGGAGGTGTTTTGATGATTTCTGGGTGGTTTTACTTAGGATATAACATTTTAACCCAAAAAGTACTCGATTAAGCAAGAATTAAAAGGACAAAAAGTTAATATTTTCTAGTTTTGTACCAACATAAAAGCTAAACTATGAAGGATTCTGCTTCAGCCACGAAAACGATTTCGTTAAAGTCATACGGAATTGATCATGATAATGTAAACTATCAACTTTCCCCCGAGGAACTCCACCAGATTACCATTGAAAAGGGGATGGGCAGGGAGGCCTCATCCGGGGCCTTGGCCGTGAACACTGGTGAGTTCACTGGAAGGTCGCCCATGGACCGTTTTATTGTTAAGGACGAGATTACTTCGGAGAAGGTCTGGTGGGGGAAGATCAATATCCCTTTCGAGAGTGATAAGTTTGATGCACTTTATGATAAGGTCATTGCTTATCTCAACGACAAGGAGCTCTATGTCAGGGACTCCTGCGCCTGTGCAGATCCAGACTACAAATTGAACATACGTGTGATCAACGAATACCCTTGGTCCAACATGTTCGCCTATAATATGTTTTTGCGCCCCACGGAAGTAGAGTTGGAGGGCTTTGACCCAGAATGGACTGTGGTAAACGCGCCTGGCTTTATGGCGGATCCCAAGGTCGATGGTACCCGCCAGCATAATTTTGCCATTCTAAACTTTGGCAGGAAGATTGCTCTTATTGGGGGAACGGGCTATACCGGGGAAATCAAAAAAGGAATATTCTCGGCATTGAACTTTATCCTGCCCGTTTACAGGAACACCTTGCCCATGCACTGTTCCGCCAATGTGGGAGAAGATGATGATACGGCTATCTTCTTTGGGCTATCGGGAACAGGAAAAACTACATTATCCACCGATCCCAACAGAAAACTTATTGGGGACGATGAGCATGGCTGGACGCCCGACAATACCGTGTTTAATTTTGAGGGGGGCTGCTATGCCAAGGTAATCGACCTTTCCAAGGACAAGGAACCGGAGATTTACGGGGCCATCAAAAAGGGGGCAATTTTGGAGAATGTGGTGTTGGACGACAACGGGGTCGTGGACTTTTCGGACACCTCCATTACCCAGAACACCAGGGTGAGCTACCCCATTCACCATATCGAGAACATAAAGCAGCCATCCATAGGGAAAAACGTAAAGAATATTTTCTTCCTTACCGCGGATGCCTTTGGCGTGCTGCCCCCCATCTCCAAACTGACCCCCGCCCAGGCGGCCTACCACTTTATCTCGGGCTATACGGCCAAGGTGGCCGGCACGGAAGCTGGTGTGGTGGAGCCGCAGCCATCGTTCTCGGCCTGTTTTGGAGCGCCGTTCATGCCCTTGCACCCGGCAAAGTATGCTGAGATGCTGAGCAAAAAGATGAAGGAATCCGGGGTGGACGTTTGGTTGGTGAACACCGGGTGGACCGGAGGACCCTATGGCGTAGGCACTAGGATGAAGCTGAAATACACACGGGCGATGATCAGTGCCGCACTCAGCGGCGAACTTGGCCTGTACAATTACGAGAAATACCATATCCATTCGGTGTTCGGGGTGGCACAACCGAGGGAATGCCCAGAGGTGCCCACCAAAGTATTGAGCCCAAGGGCCACCTGGGACGATGACGAGGCCTATTACAGAACAGCCTTTAAGCTGACCAATGCTTTTAGAGAGAACTTTAAAAAGTTTGAGGAGTACGCCAGTGAGGAAATCCGAAGGGGAGGCCCACAACGGTACGCTTTCTAAATCAGTTCAAAAATAAAAACGCCCCCAGCTTTTTCCGGGGGCGTTTTTATTTTAAACCAGTTCGTTTTTATTTATTAACGCTGGTAATGTATTTCTGTAAAGCCATGGTCATGGATGGAGTTTCGGGCGTCGGTGCCTGAATATCTATTCGCAACCCAGCCGTTGTAGCTGCTTTAACCGTGCTGTTGCCAAAAACGGCAATCCTAGTATCGTTTTGTTCAAAATCCGGGAAGTTCTTCATCAAGGATTCAATACCTGAAGGGCTAAAGAAAACCAAAATGTCATAGTATACATTCCTTAGATCCGAAAGGTCGCTTATTACCGTTTTGTAGAAGATGCCACGAGTCCAATTCACGCCTACCTCGTCCAATAGCTCAGGAACACTGGGTTTTAGCGAATCGGAAGATGGTAACAGGAACTTTTCGTCCTTGTACTTCTTGATCAAGGGAGTCAACTCGTTAAAAGTTCTCTTCCCAACATAAATTTTTCTTTTTCTGTACACCACATATTTTTGCAAATAGTAGGCTACTGCCTCTGACTGACAAAAATATTTCATGGAATCCGGAACTTTGAAGCGCATTTCGTCGGCAATCCTGAAAAAATGATCCACAGAGTTTCTGCTGGTCAGGATAATCGCCGTAAAGTTGTTCAAGTCGATTTTCTGCTGTCTCACATTTTTGGCCTCTACGCCTTCAACGTGTATGAAAGGTCTAAAATCTACTTTAACCTTCTCCTTTTCAATTAATCGCGAATAGGGGGAGTTTTCGACTTTGGGTTCTGGTTGGGAAACCAAAATTGTTTTTACTTTCATAAGTTTTCAACCTTTTAAATAGCTTCCAATTAACACCAAGGGCGCAATTTCGAGTGCGCAAAGGTACAAAATAAAATACATAAAATACGGGAACAGTGCTTTTTGATGGTTCTTCAACAGCTTTACCATGCCAATGCCATTTATTAGAATAATCAGCGTTAAAGCCACGTATATTGTTGTTTTTGAGTTTGCTGTGATGTATATCAGTAAAATGTTGGCAATGGAAATTATTATACTGCTGTAATTGAGGTAAGATATTTTACTGAAAATAAGGCTACCAACAAGGTTTAAATTATTAAAAACAAGACCTACGAACATTTGAAGGGAGAATTTCACCAACTCGAACAACGCCAAAAAACCTAGGATTATTAAATAGACAAGGACTGTTTTTTTATAGGGTATCAGGTCAAAAGCATTAAGAACAAGAAGAATAAATAAAGAGAGGTTGATAAGTTGAAACAAGGTAAGAAGGAGGTGGAACCAATGCGAGAATTGTCCTTTTTTGTTGTGAAGCAGAATATACTTATCATTAAATGGGAGAATGATAAAGTTCAGAAACTTTTTATGGAATAAATATTTGCCAAGGGCCAAAACAACCAGACCCACAAACAATGTTATGGTCATCCAATCCAATGAGGTGATTGTTTTTTCAATGGGTTCCATTATTCTATTTTAATGGGTTTACCGTTAAGTCCTGGGGGCAGATTGTTTTCTGCAATTCCTATTCTAAAGTACGATGGATTTTCCATTGAGGACAATGGCAGTTCAAACGTATAAAAAACCGTATCCTTGGATTTTAAAAATGCTTGCTGGGGCGAAGTGTTCTTTACCTTTAAGGAGCGCATTTGTTTAACTTGTTTGTGTTTGTTGGAATACGAAATCGTGTACTTTAATTGCTCCAAGGGCACATCAAACGGGTATGGATTGTAAACTTTCAGGGAATATTTGATGCCGGTTTCCGGTCTTTCCACAATACATTCCAATTTTCGGTACGATTGAAAATCATTGATGTAGATTCCATGAAAAACTGTGCTGTCCAAATGCACATAGGAAATATCCCCACTTTTCCTGTATTTGGAAACAAACATGACCTTTTTGCCTCGCATTTGTTCTTCGGAATCATCAATGGAATATTGGTTTTTTCGATACATATAAGTGTTCAATGATATGGCAGGAACACCAGAGTAAAAACTATACATCGAGGATCGTCTATAGGAGTTTTCAAAAAGGATGGGTACCCCACCGGACTTTGTTTTAAGCTCGTTTACCCATTCCTTATTGCCATGGGTTTCAAAATACATGGGAAACAAAGGGTAATATGCCATCCATGCCCTTGCATATAGTAAAAGTACTAAGCTCACCAAGCCGATTCGGTACATCCATTTTCGGCTTTTTGCATTCTCCAAAAGATGATTAAAAGCAATTACCGCAAGCGGAATTGAGATTACAATTGTCCATTGCGCCTGAACCCTTCGGTTAAAACTGGAGATGAAAAAGAAGATCAATACCCCGTAAACCAGATAAACCAAAGCTTTTGAAAACTTGTCCGTTATCTTGAATTTGAAAAGTGACCCGTAAATCCAATAAAACAAAAGGCCAATAATTACAATGATGTTCAAAAAGTAGCCCAGGGTAAACTCATCGAATTGGTAGGCTTGGTTGGGGCGTTCGTACAAGTGAAAGGTTATCGAAACAAAGTCGTTTTGATAGAGCCATACAAAATGCGGGATGTAGCAAATCAAGGCCAAAACCACCGCTAACCATGCTTTTTTGTTAAAAAGGAGTTTGTAGTTGGACAGAAACACGAACAAAATAACCAATACCGCATGGTACTTGCTGTACATAAGAGCGGCCATTACCAATCCCAAATACACAGCGGTCGCTATGCCTTCATTCTTTAAGAAGCGTTTATATAACCATAAAAACAGGGCTGTAAAAAATAAAAGTGATGTATCCGGAAGGGTCAAAAAACCATAGGCGTTCATTAAGGTGAAGGAGAACACCAAAAGAAAAAAATGGATTACATAATCCTTCTTCTTCGGATTATCGATCAATAACCAAAGCAACATATATGTCCCTGCGGATAGCACACAGCTCATAAACCTTACCCCTAGCTCACCATCAAAAAACAAACTGCTGACCTTGATCAAAAAGGCAACCATGGACGGATGGTCAAAATACCCCCAGGCCATGTTTTGTGCATAGTACCAGTAGTAGGCTTCATCGTAGATAAGCTCGGTGAAGGATGCTTGTAAAAGGTTAAGTGCAAAAAGAATCGCTAAGAAAATAAAAAAAAACCTGGGAAACTTTTGAGTCATCAAAACGAGATTTTTAAAGCGCAAAGTTACAAATATTGGGTTAGTGCCAAATCGGCTTGGCAATAGTAACTTGTGTGGGCAAGCTAGAAAACCGTATTTTTGACATTCTAATCTTGTGCGAATGGCAGACGGCTTGGTCATTATACCCACATTCAATGAAATTGAAAACATCGAGGCCATTGTTAAAACGGTTTTCGACCTAAAAAAGGATTTTCATGTGCTGGTAGTAGATGATAACTCTCCCGATGGTACCTCGGATTGTGTAAAAACCCTGCAAAAAGATTTTCCGGAACGACTCTTTTTGGAGGTTCGAAAGGAAAAATCGGGCTTGGGTACGGCATACATCCACGGGTTTAAATGGGCCTTAAAAAATGGGTATGAATACATTTTTGAGATGGATGCAGATTTTTCGCACCGACCTGCCGACCTCTCCCGTTTGCACCGAGCTTGTCTTAATGGCGCAGATGTGGCCGTTGGATCACGCTACAAAAAAGGGGTCAATGTAGTGAACTGGCCCTTGGCAAGGATTTTACTTTCTTACGGAGCCTCGTTTTATGTAAAGCTGATTACGGGAATGAAGGTACACGACCCCACGGCTGGGTTTGTCTGCTACAAAAGAAGAGTGTTGGAAACCATTAATTTGGATAAGGTGCGCTTTATTGGTTATGCGTTTCAGATTGAAATGAAATACAGGGCCTATCTCAAAAAGTTCAAGATTGAAGAGGTATCGATTATTTTTACCGATAGAGTGAATGGTAAATCAAAAATGAACTCCGCTATCATTAGGGAAGCCATTTTTGGGGTTATAGCCATGAAGTTTAGAAGTATATTTTTTAAAAAGAGCTTTTAATTATGTCAAAAATACTGTTGAAGAACGCCAAGATTGTAAATGAGAACAGCATTTTTGAGTCCGATGTGCTGTTGGAAGGCGACTTTATTGCTCGAATAGATGCTGATATTTCCGATGCCCATGCCAAGGTAATTGATTTGGAAGGGAATCTTTTGTTACCGGGCATTATTGACGATCAGGTACATTTTAGGGAACCGGGCCTTACCCACAAGGGAACTATTGCTACCGAAAGTAGGGCCGCAATAGCTGGGGGTGTCACCACTTTTATGGAGCAGCCCAATACCAATCCACAAACTACGACCATTGAAAAGCTAGAGGAAAAATTTGCCATTGCCGCCAAGGATTCTTCGGCAAACTATTCTTTCCTTTTTGGAGGAACCAATGATAATTTGGAAGAACTGAAACGATTGGACAAAAATGCTTGCTCTGGGGTTAAATTGTTCTTGGGCTCTTCCACAGGAAATATGCTGGTGGACGACGAGAAAGTCTTGGAACAGATTTTCAGGAATACCGAAATGGTAATTTCTGCCCATTGCGAGGATGAGGGGACCATTAGGGCCAATATGGCCAAGTACAAAGAAATGTATGGTGACAATATCCCTATAGAAATGCACCCCATCATCCGAAGTGCTGAGGCTTGCTACCTATCTTCATCAAAAGCTATTGCTCTCGCCCAAAAAACTGGGGCAAGATTGCATGTGTTCCATGTGTCAACGGGTATTGAAACTGACCTTTTTACCAATAAAATTCCTTTGGAAGAAAAAAAGATTACCGCTGAGGTATGTATCCACCACCTTTGGTTTTCTGATGAGGATTATGCCAAAAAAGGAACTTTGATCAAATGGAACCCTGCAGTAAAGACCAAAAATGATAGGGATAAACTTTGGAAAGCCCTGATGGACGACCGTATAGATGTAGTTGCCACCGACCATGCACCCCATACGCTCGAAGAAAAGGACAATCCGTACACCAGTGCACCTTCTGGGGGACCTTTAGTGCAGCACGCACTATTGGCCATGCTCCAAAAAGAAAAAGAAGGTATGATAAGTTTGGAGAAAATAGTGGAAAAAATGTGCCACAACCCATCAAAGTTGTTTGATATTGACCGTCGTGGATTTATTCGCGAAGGCTATTATGCTGATTTGGTACAAGTGAAGCAGGATTCTAAAAATGAGGTTAAAAAAGCCAATATTTTCTATAAATGTGGGTGGTCTCCCTTTGAAGGTGTTACTTTTGACTCCGAAGTAAGACGAACCTTTGTGAATGGTTTATTGGCCTATGAAAATGGTACATTCAGTTCGGAAAAGAATGCAAAGAGGCTTACGTTTAATCGTTAAGGGATGAAATATACCGTAACATTATTTTTTGGTTTGATGTTATTGCTTTCCTGTACGGAGCAGGTAGTGGAGAAACCGGAAAACCTGATACCAAAAGAAAAAATGACCGAGATTCTTCATGATTTGGCCATTTTGAATGCTGCTAAATCCGGGGCCGCAAGAAAGTTTGAAGATTCTGGTGTCGATATTATGGAATTTCTTTATAAAAAATATGGTATAGATAGCACCCAGTTTTCCCAAAGCGACCTGTATTATGCCTCACTTCCTTTGGAATACCAAACCATCTACCAAGAGTTGGAAACACGGATAAAGCGTCAAAAAGACACCTTGGAAGCTATTGGGAAACGAAGAAACGATAGTGTCCGTAAGGCAAACCAACGACGAAGCGATTCCTTGAAAGCACTATAAAGAAAAAGGAGAAGTAAAGAAGGCTATACTCGTTCCTTAAACCTATCACAGCAAAAAGTAATGGCCTTGTCCATGTCCTCAAATGTAAAATCCAATTCGGATTTTATTTTTTGGTTACTGAATATTTTTTGACGGTACAGTCCTTTGGCCACAGACTTGGAGAGTTTTCTTCTTTTACCAAACACATTGCTGCGTACCCAATCCCATCGCCAAAAACATTCAAGCATAAATTTGGAGACCTTTTTGGTTGGTGGAGCTACACCTAGTTGAGGTGCTATTTTTTGAAATAATTCTTTGTAGGTCATATTTCGGTTCACCAGAATAAAGCGTTCCGTTCGGATGTTGGAATCCATCAATTTGGTCATCGCATGGATAACGTCTTTTATAGTGACAAAACCTGTTCCGCTAGGAATAAAATACTTCTTCCCCTTGGATGCATAGGTAAAAAAAGTTCCACTGCCAGATTTCCAAAAGCCGGGCCCAATAACTACTCCGGGATTTACAATAACAATGTTTAGCCCTTCTTGGGAGCCACGCCACACCTCAAGTTCTGCATTGTATTTTGTGATGCCGTAGACATTGGCTTTGGCCTCGTTCCATTCGTTCTCCTCGGTCACTTCTTTTTGTTTGATGCTGGGACCAATGGCCGCAATGGAACTCACATAACAAAGTTTTTTAACACCGTATTTTAGGGAAAGGTTCACAATATTGGCTGTACCTTCCACATTGGTGCGTTCTAGCATTTTAAAGTCTTTGGGCTCAAAGGAAATCAATGCGGCACAATGATAAACGTATTCGACACCATCAAAAAGAGAATCCAATCCGCCTACATCAGTAATATCGGCCTGTACCCAATCAATTTGTTCCATCAAAATGGATGGATTGTCCGAATAGTACCCAAAAACCTTGTGGACTTTTTTCTTGGACGCTTCGGTCCTATAATTAGTTCTGATGGTGTTCCCATTGCTGATTAAATGGAAAAGTAAATGGGAACCGATCAGTCCAGTGCCTCCTGTAACCAAAATCATAAGGTAAAAGTACCTATTTGTAGTGGAAAAATTGAGCGAAATGCCAACTTCATTTTATATTTGCAGCTATTCCAAAAAAACCGATCATGACGAAGAATTTTGTTCAAGAACTGCAATGGAGGGGAATGGTGCACGATGTTATGCCAGGAGCCGAAGAACACCTTATGGAAGAAATGCGTGCCGCTTATGTGGGAATAGATCCTACGGCCGATTCACTTCATATTGGCCATTTGGTAGGTGTTATGATGCTTAAACATTTTCAGTTGGCCGGACACAAGCCCTACGCTTTGGTTGGAGGTGCCACGGGTATGATTGGTGATCCATCGGGCAAATCGGCCGAACGAAATTTATTGGATGAGGAAACCCTACGCCACAATCAAGAGGCTTTAAAAGAACAATTGAGTCGGTTTTTGGATTTTGAAAGCGGGGAGGACAATGCAGCAGTACTGGTAAACAATTACGATTGGATGAAGAACTTTTCGTTTCTGGAGTTTATCCGTGATGTTGGTAAGCACATTACCGTAAATTACATGATGGCGAAGGATTCCGTGAAAAAACGTCTTTCTTCTGATGCCAAAGAGGGGATGTCCTTTACCGAGTTCACCTATCAGTTGGTGCAAGGGTACGATTTTCTGTACCTCTACCAAAACCACGATTGTACGTTGCAAATGGGCGGTAGCGACCAATGGGGGAACATTACCACGGGCACGGAACTTATCCGAAGAATTGGTGGTGGAAAGGGCTTTGCCCTTACTTGCCCGTTGATTACCAAGGCAGATGGTACCAAATTCGGGAAAACCGAAGGAGGCAATGTTTGGTTGGATGCAGAAAGGACTTCTCCTTATAAATTTTATCAATATTGGTTGAACACTTCCGATGAGGATGCCGATAAATACATCAAAATTTTCACCTTTTTGACTCAGAAGGAGATTGAGGATTTGGTGGCGGAACATAAAGAAGCACCCCACATGAGAGCGCTTCAAAAGAAATTGGCAGAAGAAGTTACCGTGATGGTACATTCCCAAGAAGATTTGGACAATGCGATAAAGGCGAGCAACATTTTATTTGGAAAATCTACTTCCGAAGATTTGAAACAACTCGACGAGAAGACATTTTTGGATGTTTTTGAAGGCGTTCCCCAAGCAAAGGTTAGTAAAAATGAACTGGAACCCGGTCTGGATATGATCGGCGCTTTGGCGGCCAAGACCAACTTTTTGGGCTCTAACGGCGAAGCCAGAAGGGAATTGAAACAAAACTCCATTGCCGTGAACAAGGAAAAGGTAAGGGAGGATTATCTGATAACGGCCTCTGATCTGATCAACGATAAATTTGTACTGCTGCAACGGGGCAAGAAGAATTACTTTGTTCTTGTAGTGGAGTAGCTGTAGTTTAAAGCACCATCAGATTGCAGCCTCTGATATCTGAATTGTCAAAACGCCCCAGCACTTCAAAAGTTCCGTTGGGATGTGTTTTGCCTAAATCTTGCGTGGCAATAAAGGAACAGGAATAGATGTTGGCCAAATCAATAACGTTGATGCCACCTGTTTTTCCGTTGGGCTGAACGGTTAAAGGGTCTTCGGTGTCGCGGGTGAGTATTTGCATCCACGGAGGAGTATTAAAAATTCCATCACCTTTGGAATATGCTTGGGACAAAAGTTCCGTCATCCCGTATTCTGAGTGGATTTTGTTGACACCCAATCCTTTTTTTAAGATGTGGTGCAGTTCTTCCCGAATCAATTCTTTGCGCCGACCTTTCATGCCCCCAGTTTCCATGACAATGGTATTTTTTAATGAAGCGGGAAATTGTTGAGCCAAATCCAAGAGGGCAAACGAAACCCCGATTAGCAGGGTTTTGGTGCCCTTTTGTTCCAATTCCTGTAGCTTTTGATGGAGTTCTTCCAAATTGTGAAGATAAAACCCGCTACTGGGATGCTCTGACTTTTCTATCAGATTGTTGACCATATAAATCAAAGAGGAACCTTCTCTTTCCAGATAGGAGGGCAATAGCGCCAAAATACAAAACTCTTCGGGTTGACCGTAGAATTGCTTGAATGCTTTTAGAAAACTTTCTTCGTAAATTTTTATTTCTGGAACATAGTGCTTGCTAGTAGTGCTCTGTGTAGTACCACTACTTGTAAATATAATTTCAGATGCTTTTGATGAGAAAAGTATTTTGTGGGTCTTAAAGAATGAAATGGGCAAAAAAGGAATTTGCAGATAGTGGGAAACATTTTGGGGCGACTTTTTCAAGTAGTCACAAAAAGCACTGTAAACCTCGTTGTTTTTGTATTGAAATCTAAAAACATCCAATGCCAAATTATCAAATTCCTCAGCATTGGCAATAGTGAAAATCCGATGGGTGTCAAACTGCTTCATTCATGGGCAAAAGTACCCAAAAATAAAAAAGCCCTTCGCAAAAAGGGCTTCAAAATATCTTGTGTTATATTATTTAACGACCAGTTTTCGGGTCATTGTTTTTTTAAGTTCCGTTACTTGAAGCACATAAACACCTGATACCAATCTGGATATATCCAAGGTGTTGGTACTGATTCTTTTGGTGAGAACAATTTCGCCGAAAACATCGTAAACTTTAACATCCTTGGTTCCGTTGGTTTCCGTTGTAATGTAAACTTCACTCCCATAAGCAGGGTTTGGGTACATTTTAAAACCCTTGAGCTCCTGTACGGGCTCATTGTTAATTGTAACCAGGTCTTGACCGAAAGTAAATAAAGGTAAAGCCATAAGTAAAACAAAGTAGATTTTCTTCATGTATGCTGATTTGGGGTATATGTGCAGATTAAAAGTAGGTAATCGGGGTAATGCTGACCATTTTATGTTGTGAAAAGACTAAAACTGGTTGTAAAGCGTTGGAAACTGTATTTGAGAAGCGCTACAAAGCGATGAAATTTAGCTGAACTATTTCACAATGAGCTTCCTAGTAGCTATTTTGTTTCGTTCAAAAACCCTAAGAATGTACACCCCTTTGTCCAATTCGGAAAGGTTGAGTTCCCTTCCTATAATGGTGGTTTCAAGCACTTTTGTTCCCAAAACATCAAAAACAAGGATTTTTTTAGGTGAATTTTGGGCCGTTTCAATATAAACCTTTCCTTGGGTAACAGGATTAGGGTATAACTTAAACCCGTCAATATCCAAACTTGACTTGGCACTTTCCTGAGAAAACCCAAGTGTACAGATAAATAAAAACATGACAAGGTAAAAATGCTTCATGCGTTAATGGTTGCAAACGGTATGCCACAAATATATAAAAATTGCAACGCCAAACTGGAACCGTTTGACGAATAGGGGGTTACTTTTCGACGAAATGCAAAAAAGCCCCCGGTAGTGGCGGGGGCTCTTTAAATAAAATTGTTTTTGGCATCCTAAAAGTTAAGACTGTACCCTAATGAAAAAGCTGTTCCAATTTCCCTATAAGAGAAATTTTGCTTTGTCGCGCCAAACGAATCATATAAGCTTTCCCTGGTGTCATTGAGTATATTGTTCACTTTCAGGGTTATTTTGCTATTTTGTTCCTTTCCAAAAGTTTTTGAAAAATTAAAGTTTAAACTATTGAAAGGTTGTGTAAACACATCTGGGTTTTGTCCAAAACCGACCACTTCCAGGGTTTTTCCCTGAACATTGAAGAAAACACCGGTTTCTAGACCGATATTTCTGTTGTTATAGTTTAGTCCTGCATTTACCAGAAATGGGGATTGCCCTTGTAACTGTCTTGTTTCGTCAATGGTTTCCCCATCCCTTGCAAATGTTTGTCTGGAATCATATTCTTGATTTTCGCCTTTTGCCATCTCTATCTTAGAATCGATAATGGATACGTTCAAGTTAAGGCTCAAATCCTGTAAACCTTCGGAAATAAAACCAAAGTTCTTACGAGCTTCAAACTCCAGCCCCAACACATCTGCCGAAGGGGAATTTCGGGGAGTGAATTGGTTAGGTGCGGTAATATCGTATGCAACGATTTCTATCGGGTCTTCAAACTTTTTGTAAAAACTGCTGACAGCAAACATTTGTGCACTATCGCCAAAAATTTCAAACCTAAAGTCAAAGTTGTCAATATATGTAGGTTGTAGGTCCAAGTTTCCAAGGAAAAGAACGCCCGTCAACAAATCTGCAATCTGCACTACGGATAGTTCTTTAAAACTTGGCCTTGCCGTGGTTTTGGAATAGGAAAGCCTCATGTTCACATTGTCCTTTACCTCATAAATAAAGTTGGCCGAAGGGAAAAAGTCCAGTTCGCTAATGGTTTTTTCTTCGTCGTAAACTTCGGTTCCAGTATTGTTTTGTCCAGTAAAAAAGGTGGTGAAGTTTTCGGCCCTGATTCCAATGATGGCTCTTAATCTATCGGCAAACTTGAATTCATTGGAAAGGTAGAAGGCGGCAGTATTCTGATTTGAATCAAAGCTATTCGCAGGCTGAAAGTTACCTCTTGCATAAGAACCAGAATTGTTTTCGCGGGTCCAAATGTTTTCTTCCAGTAAAATTGCATCTGGATTTCCATTAAGACTGGCTGTACTAAAATTATAGAACGCGATATCGTAATTATAGATGCCATATTCCCTCTGTTTATAGCTATAGAGTCCTCCAAATTTAAACACGGCCTTATTGTCCAACAGGCTATAGCTTTTAGCAAAGTCTATTTTACCAACAGCATTTACCTCTTTTAAGTCCCTCCATAGTCGGGTTGGAAAGCCTGCATCTGAACTTATGGTGAAACCATCGGGATTTACTATAAAAGTGGTTAGTCTCACATCTTTATCCTGAACGCTTGTAAGAGTTGGTGACAAGCTCCATTCCGAAGTAAAAGAAGCATCTTCGGAGGTATGTTTACCAGATAACAACAAATTGCTCACAGATCGTTCGGAGTATTCCAAATTGTCCTTTACAACATCAAGGGCATTGGAAATTTCGGTTCTTTGGTCGTACAATGCCGCTCTGGATTCCCCATTTTGGATATGTAGTAGGTTTAAGCGGTATTTTGACCTCCCTGTTTTATAAGAGAGTCCCGCCAAAGCAGAACCCAAAACATTGTTGGTTCCTAAATCGCCTCGTTGTCTCCTGTCAAAGCGAAGTTCGTAAATATCACTTTCCGGGGCTTTTTGATATATTCCGTTTTCAAAACCTTCATAAAACCTTGTTGTGTTTTTATAATCTAGAGAAGCAATAAAACCTAAAGTGTTATCACCTACATTAAATTGGTTGCCATAGCTAAAACCTAGACTAAAATCGGGTTTGGATGTTTGTTCCTGAGCAGCCATGTTGGGTTCAAAAGCCCTGGTGTAATCATCCAAAATACTATTTCTATTTGAATCCGATGGGCTTGGAATATCTGAATTTGATGGAAATGGAAGTTCTCTCGTGCCATCATCAAATCCCAAAAAGTCGGTTGCACCACCTTCATAACTTAAGTAATTATCTTGGAAATGCATACTTGGGTTATAACCAACCGAAGCGGAAATTGACATCTGCTTTTGCGTTGGAAAATCTTTTGTGATGATGTTCACTACGCCTCCAGTAAAGTCAGCTGGTAAATCAGCGGATGCTGATTTCAAAACAATCACATTTTCCAAAATATTGGTCGGAAAAATATCCATTTGAACAGTATTTTTGTCAGGGTCCAGTCCAGGGATGTCCATACCGTTCAAAATGGATTTGGTGTAACGATCGCCCAATCCCCGAACATAAACATATTTTCCGTCTTGCACGGAAACTCCCGGCACCCTTTTCACGGCGGAAGCTATATTGCTAGCGCCCATTGTTTTGATACCTTCTAACGACAATCCGTCCATAAGGGTTACGGAATTTTTTTGAAGGTTGAGTACAGAGGCTTCAGTGTTTTTTCTTACGGTTGTTGTAACTACTACTTCATCCAATTGAGCTGAAGCAGGCTGGAGCAATACATTGAGCTCCGTAACCTTATTGGCCTCCACCACCACATTGGTAATTTCTTGTGGGGTATACCCAATATATGAAAATACCACGGTGTACGTGCCTGGTTTCACTTCCAGGGAATAGGTCCCCTCAAAATCGGAGGTAGTACCAACTGTAGTGCCCTTCACTAAAATATTTGCAAAAGGTAATACATCATTAAACTCCCCATCTGTCAACTCTCCTCTAATGGTACCTACTTGTGCGAAGGTAAACTGAACTAAAGTCAGCGAAATCGCGATTACTGAGAGGATTTTTTTATGCATTTTTTTTGATTTAAATAGTATTCAATTATTCGACAAAATGTCCAAAGACTATTAAAAGCCTTTGGACATTTCTGTTTTTTAAATGGTATTTTGGAATCTAGAAGGCCCCTTCGCTAGAAGCAAAAGTCCATGCAAATACAGTTGTGTCTGCACCGACCGAAGCATTTTCTGGGGCTATTATTGATGTTAGGTTATCCAAGAACTTGGTTTCGTCGCCAGACGTAAAGTCACCGGCAAAAATATCGGCCAATACAACTCCTTCGGGCAAAACGATTTCCCAGTTGGAGAATGCGATTCGGCCGTTTGTAAGCTCTGTTGCAGAATCGGCACCGTTGATGTTGACGGTGGATTCGGCCCCGAA
>NZ_JBSXNR010000062.1:0-16183 GCF_056857735.1 Flagellimonas sp. L-11 | reverse complement strand
CATGGAGGTAATGACCCCTTGTCCAAATTCGGGATTGGGTGCCATTATGGTCACCAGTCCGTTATCGCCTATTCTTAGGTAGGCATTGATCTCGAACCACTCGTCTGGCATTTCCCGAGCGGCCATTTTTTCGGCATCCTTGGGCCTACAGGAATTCAACATGCTGAACCCAAGTACCAATCCGCCACTGGCCAGACTTGTATTTCTGATGAAGGCGCGGCGGCCCATTTGTGTCTTTATCCTTGCCATCTTCTGAATTTCTTAATGATTAAACGTTTTCCGGGTTAGCGGCAGTTTTGACCGCCTTTTTGATCCTTGTATAGGTACCACAGCGGCAAATGTTGCCGTTCATGGCCATCTCGATCTCCTGGTCCGTTGGATTGGGGTTCTTCTTGAGCAATGCGGATGCCGTCATGATCTGTCCTGCTTGGCAATAGCCGCATTGGGGCACATCAACTTCCAACCAGGCTTTTTGAACGGGATGGTCCCCATCTTCAGACAGTCCCTCGATTGTGGTTATTTCTCGGTTCCCCACGGAAGAGACCGTGAGCATACAGGATCGTGTCGCCACATCCCCAAGATGTACGGTACATGCCCCGCATTGTGCGATACCACATCCGTATTTGGTCCCGACCATGTTCAAATGGTCCCGCAATACCCAGAGCAGGGGTGTATTAGGGTCTACATCTACCGATAATGTTTCTCCATTGATATTTAAATTAAAATTAGCCATGAGCTCAACTATTTTTTTAAGATTTAATAAATGATATGTTGTAAATAATCTGTATGATTTTAAAAATCACTAATACCCATCCTATGCATTATCCTACCAATGGAGGTCTATCCGTAATAAAGGGTTGGTGGTACACGCGTCTTCCCGTGGCTTTGTAAAGGGCATTGGCCAAGGCCCCCATTACCGGAGGAAACGGAGGTTCGCCCAAACCTGTTGGGTCCTTGCCGTTGTCCACAAAGTGAACATCTATGGATTTAGGTGCTTCAGCATGTCGGATCAAGCGATATCTATCGAAGTTTTTTTCCTCTGGAACGCCATCCTTAAAGGTCATGGCACTGTACATCGCCTGTCCAATGCCGTCCACCGTACCCCCTTCTGCCATGTTCGTAGCTGCATCAGGATTCACCACGATGCCACAATCAATGGCCACACAGACCCTATCGACCTTGGGCTCATTGCCTTCCATTATAACATCCAATACTTGGGCCACATAGCTGTTATGACAGAAATAGGCGGATACACCTCGGTGGCGTCCAGTGGCCCCCTGGTCCCAGCCTGATTTTTCCCGTACCATTTCCAGTACTCCGGCATAACGATCCGCCTCATAATCATTTCGTTCACCCACAGGGTTCTCTTGGGCTCGTTGTAAGAGGTCCAATCGGAATTGGATCGGATCTTTTCCTGAAGCTTCCGCCACCTCGTCCAAGAAGGACTGCTCAGCTCCTGCAATGAAATTGGATCTTGGGGCCCTGAAGGCACCTGTTGTAATATTTGATTCAATTGTCCAATCCTCCGCAAGGTAATTGTCCAAAGCCCCGGCAGGAAATCTATTGGCGAATAGCGGGCTTTCTGGGATACCCCCGGTTTTTACATGGAAGGCCACCATATTGTTATTTTCATCCAAGGCTGCCCTATAGGTGGCATAATAGGCCGGTCTATAAATGCCCTGGGTCATATCTTCCTCACGGCTGTATACCAATTTTACCGGGGCCTTGGCCTGTTTTGAAATCAGTGCGGCCTCCACCATAAAGTGACCGTACAATCGACGACCAAAACCTCCCCCTTGCCTAGTCATCATAATATCCACTTTATCCAGGGGGAGGTCCAATCGCGCTGCTATGGCGGTTTCCATCCATTCGGGGGTCTGGGTGGGACCCAATAATTCTGCGTGACCTTCGGTAACATGGGCAAAGAAGTTTATGGGCTCCATGGTATTGTGCGCAAGGAAAGGGCAACTATAGGACCGTTCAATAACCTTTGCTGCATTGGCAAAGGCGGCCTCCGGATTGCCATCCCGACGGACCACCCGTCCCGGGCGTGCATTCATGGCTTCCATTTTTTCCTTATGTGAAGCGGAATTTTCCATACCTGCGGGATGGTTGACCGTCATATCGTTTCCGAACATGGTCATCCCATAGGTTCTATCCGGGGCTTTTTCCCATTCAACCTGCACGGCCTTTTTAGCCTGCATCACTTGCCAGGTAGTTTCTCCCAATACCACTACTACTTCATTGAAAGCAGTATGGTGGAAAGTACTTCTTTTAAAGTCGTCTTCGTAGACCTTGATCGAAAACACATCCTTTATCCCTGGCATCTGTTTGGCCGAAGTGGCATCAAAGGATTTCAATGTCATACCAAAGGCAGGTGGATGGGCCACTGTGGCTATCAACATGCCCTCCCTTTGCACATCAAGGCCGAACAAAGGCTGACCGGTCACAATCTTTTTCCCATCGACATTTTTTCGGGATGTTCCTATGATAGTGAATTCGGAGCGTTCTTTCAGTTCAATTTCTTTGGGCACCTCTAATTTCGATGCTGCCGATGCCATTTCTCCATATCCTGCGGAATTGCCACTGGCTTCGTGCGTGAGCATCCCTGCAACAGCACTTATTTCCGCTATAGGCACTTGCCATGCCTTGGAGGCCGCTTCTTTCAATAAATGACGAGCTGTTGCCCCTGCCATTCTCAGGCCCTGCCAAGAACTACTGATAGATCGGCTTCCCCCGGCAACCTGCCAGCTGTAAAGCTTTGTATTGAGCGGAGCTTGTTCCACGATAACATTTTTCCAATCAATATCCAGTTCATCCGCTACGATCATCGGCATGGAGGTCTTGACATTCTGTCCAATTTCGGGGTTGGGAGACAAGATGGTGACCACCCCGTTATCTCCAATTTTGAGATAACCGTTCATCTCAAACCACTCCTCGGGCATTTCAAGGGCGTTCATGGTCTCAGCTTGCTTGGGCTTACATGCGTTCAACATACTGAACCCCAAGATAAGCCCTCCACTGGCCAAACTTGTATTTTTAATAAATGCCCTTCTTCCTATTTGTGTTTTTATCAGTGTCATGGTGTTTCTCTTTTTAATGATGGATTAAGCGTTGCTTTTCGAAGCCAATTTCACGGCTTTTTTTATGCGTGTATAGGTTCCGCAACGGCAGATATTTCCGTTCATGGACATCTCGATTTCCTCATCCGTTGGGTTGGGATTCTTTTTTAACAGGGCGGATGCCGTCATGATCTGTCCAGCTTGGCAATAACCGCATTGGGGCACATCCACTTCCAACCATGCCTTTTGTACCGGATGGTCCCCATTTTCGGACAGGCCTTCGATAGTGGTGATCTCTTGGTTCCCTACCGAAGAAACCGTCAGCATACAGGAACGTGTCGCCACATCCCCAAGATGGACGGTGCAGGCACCACATTGGGCGATACCACAGCCATATTTGGTCCCGACCAGGTTCAAATGGTCCCGCAATACCCAGAGCAAGGGAGTATTGGGATCTGCGTCCACTGATAGGGATTCACCATTGATATTTAAATTGAAAGTTGCCATTTTTTAATGTTTTGCTTGAAATTATACATTTTTGACTGTAAAAGACATACGGATTTCAAATATTAGCCCCAAATCAGGTGAAATATTTGCATTACTCCCTAGTCCCTATTTGAATTTCCGCTAACCAAGATGCCACCGTTTCTTCCACTTCATCCTTTCTTTCCCCCTGAATGGCGAGATAGATACCGTCCCTTTCACTGCCTCCCCTTACGGAGAACACTTTGAGGATCTCGCTGTCCGGGCAAAGTTTCCTCACCGTTTGTACCGTGCTCCCCAATCCATAACCTCCATTGGTATTGAACGGAATCAGGGTCTTACCGCGGAGGTCATGATCATGCAGAAAACTCTTCATCGGTGGCGGTAATTGCATCCCCCAAGTAGGAAAGCCTATAAAAATTGTATCATAGCGGTCAGTATCCACTTTGGTTTTTAAAGGCGGTAGAAATCCCGATCTATTTTCGGAGGCCACTTGATCGACAATGGCCCTGTAATTTTCGGGATAGGGATTTTCCAGTTCCAGCGCCACTAGATCTCCCCCTACCCTTTTATGGATGATTTCTGCTACCGTTTTTGTATTGTTTGTCCGGGACAAATACACGATCAATATCTTTTTGGGGTCTGAATCGTTTGAATTTCCAGGCCCCTTTTGAAAACAAGAGGAAAGCAATAACAGTACTACTAAAGCGTAATTCATGATATGGGCTTATTGATCAATCAAGGCTGATTCCGGCTGGCGGACGCCTACCAAACTTATTTTTTCCAAGGACGCCCGGAACTCCTTTAACTCCCCGTTGGTAAATGAAATGTCCATAGCGCCCATATTTTCTTTCACATGGTGCAATTTTGTAGTGCCGGGGATAGGCACGATGTAGGGCTTTTGGGCCAATAGCCAGGCCAATGAGATCTGCGCGGGCGTGGCATTCTTCTTTCGTGCCAATTCCCGTACCAGCACCAGCACCTCCATATGGGCCTTTATAGCCTTAGGCGTGAAATAAGGCACTGCAGCAAATCTGGAATCATCAGAAAACCTGCTGTATTCGTTGAATTTGTCTCCCAAGAATCCACGGCATACCGGTCCCCAGGGTACAAAACCGATACCCAGTTCACCACAGGTATCGATCACTTCGTTCTCCAAGGCCCGTTGAATCAAGGAATATTCACTTTGAAGTGCGGCAACCTTTTGTTCCGCATGTGCCTTTCGTATGGTTTTGGGCGAAACCTCGGAAAGACCAAAATGCAGTGCCTTGCCTTCCTGGATCAGCTCCTTGACCGTTCCTGCGACATCCTCCACTGGAACCTCGGGATCCAATCGGTGCAAATACAATAAATCGATGCGATCGGTGCGAAGGCGCTTCAACATGCCTTCGACCGCAGCCCTGATATGTTCTGGTCTGCTGTTTCTCCCTGCCCTATTGCCATTGGAAAAGTCAAATCCAAATTTACTCGCTATGACCACTTGGTCACGCACGGGGGCCAAGGCCTCACCAACCAACTCTTCATCAGTGAATGGGCCGTATACCTCCGCGGTATCAAAAAAAGTAACTCCCATATCAACAGCCCCACGGATAACGGGAATCATATCCTTTTTGTCCCTGGGAGGGTTATAACTACCGCTTTTCATGCTCATACATCCCAGACCAATGGGAGACACCTCCAAGGTCCCCAACATTCTTTTTTTTGGTGCAGTCGTTACATCCACGGATTTGGTTTTACCTGATGTGGTCCCATGCGCAAAAGCCATGGGGGTAGCTGCCATACCTGCGCCCAAAAGTGCTGATTTAGAAATAAAATCCCTTCTGGTATTCTTTATGAACCTACCCGCTTCTTTATCCGATTGTTGGATTGTCTTTTTCATGGATACTTTTTTTAGTTTGTTTTCTATTCCATTAAAACAGTGCGCAAAACGGCTTGGGCCGCTTTGGCTTTTTCTTTCCCTGCCGTTGTTCCAATAATCCCGACAAAGGCTTTCAGTTGCTCGGGCGTATGGCCAACTTTTAAGGAAATGGACAAATGGCTTTTCAGCATAGGGTCCAGATTGCCCAAGGAGGCAATGACGGAAATGGTCGTCAATTCCCTTTGGGCATAGGTCAGCACATCCCGTTCAAAAATATCGGCGAACAGGTGTTCTTTAAGGAACACATCCATTGCAGGGGAAAACTGTTGGTAAGCGGGTTTGGGCCCATCCATTTTGACCTGTAGCAATTCCTCCAGTGTTTCGATTCCACGATCATACTTGTCCCGGGTATCCGTGATCGCAGAGGCTTCCCTGCCCCATGCATCTTTAATGCCCTTCTCCTTTCTGTAATCCAAGACATCCAAAAAAGTTTGAAGGCCACGGATGCTCCGCGGAAAACCACAATAAGCATACAAATGTACCAGCACCTCCTTGATCTCATTGACCGTAAGGCCATTATCCAACCCATTGTTGAGCTCATCCGACAATTGCTCCAAATTGCCTTGTGAGGTCAAAGAGGCAATCTTGACCATACTTTCCTGTACTGGACTTAATACCCCACTGCTATCCTTTGTACTTTGTGCCTGTGTGGAACAAACGCACAAAAGCACGATCAAGCCCATTATCCTGTTTTTGTAAAAAATCCTTTTCATCATACTTCTTTCTTCTTTTGGGTTTACTTTTAATTCTATAGGGGAAATAGACCGTACCGTCAAAGCCTATATACCCCTTGATTGTATTTGGTGCCTCAGTTCCATGGCCTTTTCAATAATATCCAATCTGGCTTTTCTTGGATCTTTTTTCCCTACAGGTTCCCCATTGGGTTGAATATCCAGAATTTTACCTTCACTTTCCGTATACAAGGGCCATGTGGGCAATCCTTCGCCATTGGGGTTTCCGGTTTTGGCAAAGTTGGCCCAATAGGTATTCATTTTTTCGGCCAACTGGATATCCTCTGGGGTCGATTCTGGATTGCCCCATCGTGCATCCAGGGTATTGAACACATAGGCACCTTCGGAACCGTGCCCTGCACCGTGTGGCATACGCTCCTTGAAAGCGTCGGAAACGAAATCGAAATGGTAGATGTAGACCGGTTCCCCGACAGCGGCAAATGCGTTTGCGGTGAACCGTGCAGGTTCCCCCCAAACCCAGTCCGTGTTGAATTTTGTGAGCACTTCGGCAAATGCTTTGGTTCCTTCCGGGTCGTAGGCGGCCTTTGCCTCATCGCTCCACCTAGCGAACAAGGCAAACAGTTCTTCCTTGGAGCTGCTGTTGTTGACAAATCCCCCGCCCACTTCGGCACTGTTGGACCCTATGATCAGGGGCACCTTGGCCTGCCTGTTATTTTTGTAGGCGGTTTCGGCAGTTTCCACGACAAGCTCCCCGTCCAAAATAGGTCCCGAATAGATTCGGGGCCCGCCTTCACCATCGCTTTCCTGTCCTCCATCCACGATTTCCTCCACACTAAGGGCACGAAGTTGTGCCAGTGCTTCGGCACCGGTACCTGCAATACCGTGTTTTTTGGCAAAATTGATTCCTACGGTCTCTGCGGAAACCGGGTAAAATGCATCTGTATTTTCTTCGCGTATCGGTCTTCCGGTAAGTACACCGTCCCTACCGCCGCCGGATTGGCTGATGGCTTTATGAAAAAGGCCTTGGGCACTTGGTATGGTCATCAAAGAATGTACGGACACCCCCCCGGCCGAGAAGCCGAAAATGGTCACGTTGTCCGGGTCGCCCCCGAAAGCGGAAATATTGTCCTTCACCCAATTGAGCGCCGCTATTTGATCCATATAGGCATAGCTTCCTTTGGGTTCCTCCGGATGTTCGGCACTGAGTGCGGGAAAGGCAAAATGTCCCAGGCGTCCCAATCGGTAATTGATGGTGACCAAGATCACATCCTGGCCGGCAAATTGAGTTCCGGCAATTCCGGGCCCCGAACCACTGCCCCCAACAAAACCACCGCCGTGGATCCACACCATGACCGGAAGTTGGGCGTTTTCAGAAGCACTGGAGGGTTTCCAAAGGTTCAGGTACAGGCAATCCTCGGATGAGCCCTCGACAATGGTTCCCGGAGCTGCTCCCCACCCGGACTGTGCACAGTTGGGCCCATATTGGCTAGCATCACGCACCCCGTCCCAGGGTGTTACCGGCTGTGGTGGTCGCCAACGATATTCCCCTACCGGTGGAGCGGCATAGGGAATGCCCTTAAAACTGTGCACTCCATTTTCACTGGAACCTTGAAGGGTTCCTGAGGCTGTTTGTACCATTGGTGGATTTTTTTGTGATGGATCGTTGCCATTTTGCTGTGCGGCCAACGAGAAGCTGAAGGTCAATACCAATCCTAAAATAAATGTTTTCATATGTTTCTTTTAAATGTTTAGCTGCCCGTAAAAGCTGGCCAGCAACTTTTCGATGGAGCAGCGGTGTTTGTCTTAATTCCTGTCCATGGTTTTGCTAAAGGTCAGATCAGCCAATTTCCAAGTCCCGTTTTCCTTCACATAGACCTCGGTGACCATAAAGGGGTTGGTCACCTCATTACTGCCCACAACGGCCAAAAGGGTGATCTGGTTCCAAAGGATAACGGTATTTTCGTTCAAGGCTTCCACCATCACCTCGTGGACCTCCGCCTTTTTATAGTGAATAAAACCCTGTCTGATGATATCGACTTCACGCTCCTTGCCCCAGGTACCGCCCATGTGGACAAACTTGGCCTTGTCGTGAAAAAGTGCTTCCAACTGGTCCGCATCCTTATCGGCCATCCATTGCCACTTTTGGGTGGAGAGCGCCTTGACCTCCTCTTCCAGGTCCAATTGTGCATAACACGCGGGAACCATCAGCATCGAGAGGATACATCCAAAAAATAGTGTTTTTATGTGCATGATGTTTGTTTTTATTGTTGTCCAGTGTTCTTAATGTTCGATTTCATGGGTATCTCGGACACTGCTAAAAGTAAGGTCCAACAGCTTCCAGTCACCGCCCTCTTTTTTATAGAATTCGGTCACCGTAAACTCATTGGACACATCATTGCCACGGACATGGGCCACAAGGGTGATCCTGTTCCATAGCACGGCGGTGTCATCGCCAAAAAGCTCGACGGCCACATCGTGGACATCTGCCTGTTTGTACCAGATACTTCCGGATTCAATGATTTCGAGTTCCCTGTCCTTTTTCCAGGAACCGCTCATGTGCACAAATTTGGCCTTGTCATGAAAAAAATCGTCCAGTTTGTCCACATCCTTGTCCGCCATCCATTGCCATTTCGCCATGGAAAGGTCTTTTATTTCCTGTTCAAGTGTTGCATTGTTGATTTCGGGAGCAGGAATGCTATTATAGGCCTCATCGGTGAGTTCATCCGTCCATTGCGTAGGTGCATTGCCGCTGATGGCCAAATAGGTCACCGGACTATTGGGTGCCGCTCCATGCCAATGTTCCACATCAGGTGTACACTTGATCACATCCCCAGCTCGCACGACCTGTACCTCTTTACCTTTTTCCTGATAAAAACCAACCCCATGGGTAATCAGTAATTTTTGTCCCTTAGGGTGTAAATGCCAATTGAGTTTGGCTCCTGCCGCCGAGACTGCCTGTGCCACATTATAGTCAAATGTTTCATCGGCATCTATGACGTGCGTCAACCAAACATCACCGGTATGGTGAACGTTTGGTGCTTTTTCTCCCATGGGAAATATAGCTTCTTGTGCATGGATACTTCCAACGACACCACACATACAAAACGAAGCCATAACAGCAGCATACTTAATATTCATTATCATTTATTTAGAATTTATGGTTTATAGTCTTTCTTATTGATCCAATCCTTTTTCTTTCAGCCAATCGGACAGTAGATCGGCGATCTCCACATTGTTCAGATCTGAAAAGGGAAAATGGGTATTCCCCTTGAACCCCGCCTCGGGCAAATGCACCAAGGTCACATCCCCTCCATGATCGTTCACGGTTTTGGTCCATTGCCTTGCCATGGCAAGGGCCGCCCTCCATTGTTCCTGCCCTGGGTTCTCCACAGGCTCATTGGGGATATAGTCTCCATAGTAGATGACAATCGGGATTTCCGTTAGGCGTTTAAAATCATCCATGGACACTCCCCGGGCACTCAAGGCCCCGCCCAAATACGGAATGGTCTCTGGCACCTCTCCTTGGGGAAACACAAAATTGCTTCCCGGCTCATAGGCCACAATGGCCTTGATATTTTTGTTATCCAAGGCCGTCACCCAGCCTTGCCCCCCACTATGGGAATGCGTGACAAGAATGGCCGGTCCGATTTTATCAATAAGGGCCGATACCGCCTTGATATTGACATGGATATCCAATGGCCCGGTATCAGGCGTCATCTGTCTAAAATAGTGGTCCAAGGCCTTTGGGTCTTTGGAGAATTGGACACCGGGATAAAACTCGGTTCCCAGTCCCAACCTAAAAATACCGAACCACAACTGGTCATCCGTGGCCGCACCGATGGTTGTCGGTTCTGTTCCCCGACCGGACAGACCACGCCGCGGCTGATCCAATAGGTATACGGAATAATCCCTGCGCAAAAACAGGCTTTGAAATCCCTCCCTTCCATCGGGCGTGGTCTGCCAAGTTCGCATGGACTGGCCGTACCCGTGCCAAAACACCAAGGGAAGTTCTCTCGCATCCACCGGTATTTGATACAGTACGGTCGCATGGTCCCCGTGCAGGGTCTGACCCTCCGTACTTTGGTCAGATGGATTGAAGGCACCATCCGCAATGGGATCAAAGGTTCCCGCACTGGTCTTTACCGTGCCGCCTGCGGTAAAACTGCCTTGTTGTTCTATCAATATAGGGCTTTTTTGGGCAAGGAGAAAATAGGGCATGGCACACAACAGTGCCAAAGCCATGCTAGAATTTAATCTAAATGTTTTCATCATATTCAATTCCAATATTCATTTTTTTTAAAGTGATCGTTCCCCCAGCCATTTTACCATATTGGGATCCCGGTGGTCAAAAAAACTGCTGGACCCTAGATCCATGGTCTTCATGGTTTCGATGTCGTCCTGCCCCAGTTCAAAATCAAAAATGTTGAAATTTTCCTCCATCCGCCCCTTATGGGCAGATTTGGGAATGGCCACAATATCGCGCTGGATCAACCAACGCAAAACAACCTGAGCAATGGATTTGTCATATTTTCCGCCAATGTCTGCCAATACTTCGTTTTTGAAAAGGTCGTTTCTGCCTTCGGCAAAGGGGCCCCATGCTTCCATTTGAATCTGGTTTTCCCTTAAAAACTCTTGGTTCCCGTATTGTTGGTGAAAGGGATGGGTCTCGATTTGGTTCACTGCAGGCACAATAGCATTGTGTACCATCAGGTCCATCACCCGGTCGGGATGAAAATTGCTCACCCCGATGGCTCGGATCCGCCCCTCTTTGTACAAATGCTCCATGGCTCGCCAGGAGCCATGCACATCACCCATGGGCTGATGGATCAGGTAAAGATCCAAATAGTCCAACTGCAAGAGTTCCATGGACTTTTCAAAAGCCGCCAAGGTACCTTCATACCCTTGGGACTGTATCCATAGTTTCGTTGTAATAAACAGTTCTTCCCTGGGTACCCCACTTTTTTTAATGGCCTGGCCCACGGCAAATTCATTGCCGTAGGAAGCTGCCGTATCGATCAATCGGTATCCGGTCTCCAAGGCATGGAGGACAATTTCCTCGCATTCTTTGAGATCCGGAATTTGAAAAACTCCAAATCCCAGTAGTGGCATTTCGACCCCATTGTTCAATTTTATTCGCTTCATGTTACAAATATCGTCACAGAAGTAGGGAAGAATTGTATACAGAATACTGGATATACTACCAATATTACTGATATATAGGTAAGGGCGACACACACTGTCCCAATTTTTCTAAATTTGTCTCTAACAAACAATTGGAACATGGAAGGCACATACCGATTTAATACCGTGAACGACTATAATATGTTGAACAACCACAAAACCTTGCACCCTTTGGTAAGCGTTCTTGATTTCTCCAAGGCCAAACCAAGGGATTGGGACGGTAATAAAAAAGTACGGCTGTATTTCGGCTTTTACTGTGTTTTCCTAAAGCAGGTCAAAGCATGTGACCTTCGCTATGGCCGTCAATATTATGACTACCAGGAAGGAACCTTGGTCTTTGTATCCCCGGGACAAATCTTGGAAGTGGAAACGGACGGTACCGTCTACCAGCCCATGGGCCATGCACTGGCTTTTCATCCGGACTTGATTCACGGCACCCAATTGGCACAGAGCATTGACTCCTATAATTATTTCGGGTACAATTCGAACGAGGCGCTTCATATATCCGATCATGAAAAAGAAGTAATATTGGATTGTTTGGACAAAATCAATTATGAACTCAAACAGGGCGTGGACAAGCACAGTAAAAAACTTATCACTTCCAACATTGAGCTCTTTTTGAATTATTGTGATCGTTTTTATGATCGCCAGTTCATTACCAGGGACAACGAGAACAAAGGGATCCTGGAACGGTTCGAAACTACCTTGAAAAATTATTTCAATTCCGATGCTCCCCAAAAAATAGGCCTTCCCTCGGTCTCCTTTTTTGCCGATGAGTTCCATTTATCGCCCAATTATTTTGGTGACCTGATCAAAAATGAAACCGGTAAATCGGCCAAGGACCATATTCAGGACCATATCATTGAAATTGCCAAGGCAAAAACCTTCAACACGGAAAAATCCGTCAGTGAAATTGCGTACGAACTCGGGTTCAAATATCCCCAACATTTTAGCCGCTTGTTCAAAAACAAAGTAGGCTACTCGCCCAATGAGTACAGAAATTTGAATTAGCAGGAGTAACGGAAAGGCAGAAAAGATGCCTTGCATTTCTTCAATTTTTTACAATTAAGGATTACCTCTGTGAAGGTTCCACCTCAAAGTACGGTCCAATAATCATTAGCGTACCGTATTTATAAACAACAGCAGGCTTTTGCTTTCGTATCCAATATAGGGTACTTACAAATCCATTCCCAAAATATGCCCTTTGTACTTTAAAGGTTTAACCAATAGGTCAATTTTAAATTTAGCGAACGGAATCTGGGACCGAAAGTTCCGGTAAAGTAGTTGTCATTGTACACCAAATAAAGATCTGACAAGGGTGCAAAACGCCATTGCAACCTTGAGTTGATACCCAGGTTCTCTTGTTGGTTACTGTATTGGGCCAATGTGGACCAGAACACACTTTTGCTAAAGGTGATATCCGCCTTGAACGTAGCAAAGAAAATGTCGGCATCGGCATAAGGTTCCGGTAAACGGATACCGTTGTAATCGATGCCCACGCTAAATTGTGCCTTGGGCTGTACGCGCAATCCCATTTCAGCCCTGATGGAATGAATGTCACCATTAAAAAAACGGCCCAGAACAGCTGTGGTAGTATAGGTGAACCGCTTGCTGGTATTGGAGGAATAGGTCATTTCCAATTGGTTAAAATGATACCCTTGGTCTCCCGGCAATGGGGTGGCTCCTTCGGTACGGGTAGGGTCAAATGGACGTGTGAGGTATATAAAGTTGTTCGTGTAGACTGCTTCAGCCGTGGCTTGGTTCTTAAAGGCAACTTCCCAGCTGGCACTATACCTGTGGTCTGTTTTTTTGTAATCCAAGGAAGGTCTCCAGTAGCTCACCGTCAACAATCTCGGTGCATGGGTATTTATGATTCCGCTTCCCGTGTAAAATATACGCTTAATGCCATTGCCCCATTTTAAGATATCGGTTCTTGGAACAAAGCCAAGGTCGGCCGTGAAATCTTGATCAATGTAGACCAAATCCTGAATAATCTCCCATCGGCGCGGGTTGTAGGTAAAGGTGGCCTGTGATGAAAAGTTGCCTTTCTTATCATTGGGTTGAAAGGATTTGTGCACATAGAACTTTCCGTTCCATATATTGTCCGCGGAAGCAAGGTTATAATCGATGCCCACCACACGGTTATAGTTTTCATCGGGCGTGATATATTCGTCGTCCCCAACGGCTTGACGGTTTACCAAGAACGCCCCAATGTTGGAACGACTACCAATTTTTCGTTGCAAGGCCAACATCATGTTGTTGTTAGAGGCTATCTCGTTGGTTTCGTCCTTGGCCGTCTGTAAATTGAGAATCCCGAGACGCCAATCTTTATTGAGTTTGCCACTTAAGCGTACACCCCCTATAATATCATTTTGAATAAGGTTGCCCAAGGTATCACGGGCAAGCCCGATACGTCTGGAGAAAAATGGCTTGGCCTCGTTAAAGGAGTTCCCAAAATTCTCGAAAAGGTCGCTATTGTCAATGAAAAATTGTCTTTTTTCGGGCAATCGAACCTCAAATCGGGTCAGGTTGGTGAAAATATCGTCCACTTCCACATTGGAAAAATCGGGGTTAAGGGTCAAGTCCAGGTTCATCCCATTCCCTATGGCAATCTTGGCATCTCCCCCGGTCTTGAATTGGGCATTGGCAACATCGGTCCCATGATCTTTGTCAGTAAGGACATTTATATAGGGGATCAAGGCTATGGGCATGCGCGATTCCCCCAATGGTTTTTCGAATACCAATTCCCCCATATCGGCAAGACTGGAAAGCAATTGTTGTTGTGGCACCCTGACCCAGGTGTCCTGCTGGTTCACCTGATTGTTCCAGCGATAGGGACGGAATCGCCAGGTATTGGAGTTTTCCGGAAATTTGAGGGATGTAAAAGGTATGGCCACCTCAATAACAAAATGGTCATCATAACGTGTGGCCTCGGCCTGCCATTTGATGTCCCAAGTATTGTTGAATGCCGCGCCACCTTCAGAAACAAGCCCTTCACGTTGCACACCAAACGGGGTCACACCAAAAAAGTAGGCCGTGGTCCCATCACTGAAGGTGTCAAATAGCAACGAAATATTATCATTCGTGGCCGCGCCGAAATCCCTTCTTAAGGTGGACACTACATAGTCTCCTGGTTTCTTTGCTGCGTGGATACCCACATATAAATGCGTATCGGAGAACAACACCCGTACCTCGGTAGGGTATTCCGCTTGTACTTGATCCGACGGGAAAAATTGTTGAAAATCGCCTGCAATCTCAGCGGTTTGCCAAATCGGTTCATTCATAACCCCATCCAAGGTAATGGCCTGATCGATGTATTTTGCAGTTACTTTTTTCGAGGTCGTTTGCCCATAGGCTTCAATGCAAAAAATAAAGACCAAAGCTGTCGCATACCATTTCACCAATCCTGCCATTCGTATTCTATTAGGGTGTTAATTTATCGTGGGCCACAAAAATAATACGGCAATAGGCCCCGGATACTACCTGAATTACTGATGTTACAACCAATTTTACAGGTCTGGCATTCAAAATTGGAATTGCTTGAAATCAATCCATTCCATTTACAACAAAACATAGGCTCAGCAGCAGCATCTCCTTGATGGCGAAAGTCGCTCCAGGTATTTCAGCTTGCTTGATCATAAGGTGCCCCCTCCCCTGATAACAATCTGCTCCCAACCTTAAGTGCCATCCTATAGCATTTGATTTTCTCTTGGAATCAACGCATCTCTATTCAGAAATGATAAAGGAGAACATAAAGGATGTACTTTACGGCATTGCAATAACGCTTCCTCATATGAAAAAGCAAAAATCCGATCATTTTATCAACGTTTCTTCTGTGGCTGGATACATTTCTTTTTGAGGGTCTGCAACAAAAAGTACTGTAAAGGTGATATCGGAAGGTTTAAGGCAAGAAGTTTCTCCATTCAACATCCGTACCAAAATCATTTCTACTGGAGGGGTAAAAATTGAACTTTTGGAACATATTACTGACGGTGATAACCAAACAGCCAATCGAACCTATGTTGGCAAACTGTGAACCATGCTAAATGTTTTTGCGCCAGAAAGCATTCACTCTTTTGATCTGATGATTTTTGTACCAAAGATTGATCCTTCGGTTTCCATTCAATTCCTTAAGATCGATTTCAAGTTCCTCGTCATCCCCCAAAACAAACTTTGGAAGTACATATACAAACCTTTTGGAACTCCCTCCACTAATTTTACTCTGCCCTTGGTGTTTGTACATCGGAACCATTTCCAGTCTTTGATGGGAGGCCTTTTTCTTTTTTGTCCCGGCAATACTATAAACTTTTAGATAGTCCACCTCAAAATCAATGTTCGAATTATTGGACACTTGCATGACCAAATAGGTCACATTCCTGTTATAGATACTGAATGATTTAGAGGTTTCCATGTGTTTCGCATTTAGTGGAACAATCCGTTAAGCGAAATTCAAATCACACGAAATATCGAATCATGAACATCAAATCGGCACATCCAGAGGCAAAACTTATGGGAGTTTTACACTCCTGATCTAGGTGTTTTTTTGATAAGCAACGATTTGAGGTTCAATGTATCTTGTTGATATAATATCAATTCCCTTTTACCATGAAAAAGCTTGCCATATTGCTTTCATTGACTTCTTTAATGATGAATCGGTCCTGTGATAGTACTGATGAAGAAATTGACCTTCAAGGTAACAACGTTTTTGAACTTCAGTACATCAATGCGGGAATGTCAGGAGAGATCATCAAGAAGAAGGATTTGGAGTTTAACGAATTCATTGAGCTTTCTTCTGACAATCATTTTGTCAAAAGAAGGGTGTACCCGGACAGTACCAGTATAGCCCA